>MFQD01000036.1:0-121 GCA_001782975.1 Candidatus Magasanikbacteria bacterium RIFCSPHIGHO2_02_FULL_50_9b | reverse complement strand
GCGCTCGTGAAAAGCGTGCAACCAACATGGGGACCGGATCAGATTCGCAAAGCACTGCTCGAGACCGTTGATTCTGTTACTGGCAACACCACGCACGCCGCAGGTATTGGCTCGGTAAATG
>MFQD01000035.1 GCA_001782975.1 Candidatus Magasanikbacteria bacterium RIFCSPHIGHO2_02_FULL_50_9b | reverse complement strand
TGTCACATTTGCTGAAACAGTGTCAGTCTTTGGGTTTGGCATCAAACCCTTTGGACCCAAGGTCTTTGCGAGCTTCGCCAGCTTTGGCATCATGGCCGGAGTTGAAACAGCAATGTCAAAATCAAGTTTGCCTGATTTTACGATCTCTTCAATCAAATCTTCGCTGCCCACAATGTCAGCGCCAGCCTCTTTTGCAGCTGCGGCGTCGCCTTCGCCGACAAATGCGATAATGCGCTTGGGCTTGCCGACCGAATGTGCGAGCACGAGCGTTGAACGCACCTGCTGGTCGCCTTTTTTAGCGTCAATGCCAAGGTGCATGTGCAGCTCGACTGTTTCGTCGAACTTGCGTTTCGGGAATTTGCCAAGCAGTGCGATTGCTTCGTCGAGCGAATACGTTTTCTTTGAATCAACGAGGCTTGCGGACGCTTTGTATGTTTTACCGGTTGCCATAGGGCTTGGGTTGTGTGGTTGTAGCGACTCGATGACGTCGAGTCTCCCACGAGGAATAATTGATCACAGCCTATCATTTTGTCGTTTGACTGTCAACCGTGTATAATAATCACATCTTTTTCACACATGTATGTTAGGAACCTTAACAAATAATTCGGCCACCCAAACCGTGCCAGCCGAAGTCCAGCAGTTTTTGGAACGCATGCTCGAAGACGCGCGTATTGCACCGGACAACGTCGAATTGCGTGGAACGATGCTCGGCGAGCTTGCCGCGCGCTTGCAGCAGCAGCTCATTCTCGACCTGCTCGACAAAATGCCAGAAACTAAATTTGATGAATTTGAAAAATTAATGGAAGGCAATCCGTCGTCAGAACGGATTTTGGCTTTTTTAAGACTTGCGGTGCCAAATCACGCGGATGTGGTCGCACACTCCTTGATGAATTTCAAGGATAATTTTGTTGCAGGCGCAACTGCTTAAACTATATGTCGGAAGCACCAGAGCTCATTCCACAACAACCAGAAGCACCAAAGGAAGAGAAAATTCAGCTTGAAAGCGCGACGGATTTTACTGATGCCAAAAAAGAATCCCTTCGTGCGCGCATAACGCCAGAGGGTCAAAAAGTTTTGGAGAGTCTTGATTACAAAATGTTGCAGCCCGTTGACGTTGTTTTTAATTTGGCGCGCGGCTGGGAATCAGGCGGATTTATTGTTGGCGTTGAAAATGCAGACAAAGAAGATCCTGAAATTATTGTTGGGATTCCGACGCCAGATGGAAGTCATGTTGCAGAGCCGTACGCAATCATTAAAAAAAGCGAGAGTGATCGTCGGCTGCGCCCATTTGTCGCGCGTCAGGAGCGATCAATTTCAGAGCCTGCAAAAGATTTTACCCCTGAAACGCGCAAACGCATCTTGGAAACAAGATTGCCAGAACCTCAGCAAAAACTGTTGGAACGGCTTGGCTATCAAATGTTGGAGCCGGTGGAAGTATTGTTTGACGGAGGGTGGGAAAGTGGGTATGTCATTGGTGTGCGCACTGTACCCCACGAAGGAATTTTGCTTGGCAAACCACTGCCGGATGGGATGGGATATCATAAAAAAACCGTTTTTCTTGCAGCCGATGAGACAGCGATTCGGCTGCGGCCTGTTGGTGGAGAACCTCGACAGCCGAGCGCGCCACCGGTGCAACTCGGGTCGAAGCCAGAGACATTGTCGCAGACAGAACCAAAAGAACCAACACCAACAGATCGAACACTAGAGCCGGTGATCCAGCGTCGCCGCGAACAATTGCGCAAGCGCGTTGCAGGTTTGCACAGCGGGGAAATGCAACGCTTGAACGTTCACATCACTGACATCACGCCATACATTGAACAAATATCACATCGCATTGCGGAAGAAAAAGTGCGCGAATATTTAAATCAGCGCGGCGGGTTGGCGTTTTTGAAGCGCGGGCTTATGCATCTGTCAGAAGACGGATATCGCCGCACATTTTACGAAGAAACGATGAGCGCGATTACGGCGAATCGCAATTTGATGGCCTCAATCGAGGCGCGTGTGTTTGGGCGTGGCGATGTGACGGTGACAGGCGAGGGTGAGATTCACACACTGCAGATTTTGGATGAAGTGTTACGCGGATCTGAAGAAGAATTGACGAGCGCAGAGCAGCGCGGCGACCGATTTGTTGCTGACGCAGATCTGAATGACGCGACGAGCGAACTGTTTGTACAATATGCAACGGGACAGATTGCGGATCGAGCTGCATTTGATCTTGCCGTTGAAGCGCGTATCATTCCGCTTCTTGGCGGCAAAAAGTTTTCGCAAGGCACGCACGCGAATGCAGCGAGCGAGCGTGAAAATGTGATGCATGCATCGAACTTGTGGCATTGGGCAGAAGGGTATAAAGATCAGATCAGTGAGTTGGTTGAAACGGCGCGCGAAAAATATGGCGACCAAAGCGTTGAACATGTGCAGAGATATTTGCGTGGCGTTTTGCATCTTGACGTGCAGCTCGCAAAACATGCACGCGATGTGGTGAACCGTGCGCCAGAAGGAAAACTTGGATTTTTTGAAAAATTTGCATCCGGTTTGCAGCGCAATATTGGATGGAGTCCAGTTAACAAAGTTGTCGGGTGGACGATTGGCAATCCGGTGTTGCATGGTATTATCGGTGCCGTTGCAACGCGCGCTGGTGTTCGCTGGGGCGCAACCGGACTTGCAACGCTCGGACTTGCAGCAACGGGCGCAGTCGTTGGTGCGCCACTCACGCTTGCCATTGCCGGCATTGCGGGTGGTGCTGCAACAGCGGGCGTGCTCGCAAAATGGCGCGCATCAAAAGAATTAAAACAGGATCGGGGGATGATTCAACGAGATGCGGCACTTGGTTTGGACGCAGGCGGACCGCGTGCGCAAAAAATGCACGAATATGTGCAACAGATGGAAGAAGCAGAAACAATTTTGACGCAACTTCGTGCGCTCGTAGTGAATGATCGAAACGAACAGCACCGCGCTGAGGCGCAGAACGTGCTTGCTGATGTACGGGCGCGACTTGAAATTGAACGCGAAAACATGATTGACATGATTCGGGTGAGTGCCGAAGAGGGCCGCGAATTTAATTCGAGAATTTTTTCATTGCATGAAATTCAGCGCGAGTTGAAACGATGTGCACCGCTCATGGGTGATGACGCCGTGATGCGCGCAGCGATTGATGCGCGCAAGCAGGAATTGCTGACCGCAATCGAGCAACAAGACAGTGCGTTCGAGCAATTCCGCAAACACGAAAGCAGCATGCGTGCGCTGAAGGGCGCGGCAATCGGTGCGGCGGCTGGTGTGTTGATGCTCGGCGCGAAGGAACTGTTTGCAGAGCCATTTGAAACCGTGAGCCATACAGTTGGTTCTGGCCTCAAACGATTATGGTCTTCGATGTTTGGCAGCGAAGAAATGCCGGCGGCGGTTGTGGCTGCGAATGGCGTGGCGCTTCCACCAACGCGGTTGCAAGAAGTGCCGTTTGCAAAAGGCACGCTTCGTTTGCCAAGCGATCGTGTGTTTGTTGCTGACGCTGATGGTACTGGGGTGATTGCAACAACTGATGGCCGCGCATTGACACCGAAATTTCATATTGGAAAAGATGGTTCGATTGACTCGGACACTGAACAGTTACTCGCTGAAAATGGGATGCATATTGAGCACGCAACGCAAACAGTGCGTGGCACAGAATTTTCTGACCGGCTCGCACCGGTTGAATTCAGTAATCATGCGGTGACGCGACATTTTGAAATTCCGGAAAACATGCGGCTTGTTGAAAATCCTGATGGAACTCTTGATTTATTTAGCAAGGATAGCGGCAAACTCGTTGAAGCTGGTTTGCGCATGACCAAAGATGGTACGCTCGACGACCATTCGATTGATCAATTGCAGGAGCATGGGTGGAATGTGAAACAAGGAATGCATCCAAGCACGCAGCATCTCGACAAAGCAGGTCTCGCCGCTTTTTTGCGCGAGCACTATGGTCAAGGCAAGGCACATCGTTTGGATTGGCATGGAAACGGAACGCCGATGCACAAAGTTGGCGGGAAATGGGTGGCGTCAATTAAAATGAGCGATGAGTTAGGTGGACGAACGTCAACATTTGAAAGTTTGAAGCCGCTTCATCCACCAGCCGGAAGCGCGTGGCAGGTGAAGCACATCGGCGGTCGTTGGGTTGGTGCTGATGGGAAAGAATTGATGTTAAAATTGGAAGGCGCCGCAGACAGTCGGACACTGTCGCTCAATGAAATGATTAAAACAGCTGTCGCGGGCAAAGTAAATCCAGATGGTTCTGTTGACAATAAGTTTGCTGACATTGAGAGCGCGGTGTACAAAAAAGAATTTGCGGATGCGGCGAAAAATTTTCGACTTCGCGTGTTTGTGGGCGACAATTATTGGAAGTCAGGCGAGAGTTTTGAGTTGCCGGTGAACGCTGCAGGTGAGCTTGACGTTCATCCGGGTGATGAGCTCTATAACGTGCTGTATGACGAAAGTGGAAATTTGAAAGCAACCGTTGAGGCCGTTGTGCCGGCTGGCGATGGCGCGGGTTATCACACGCTTGCAACGGCTGTGCGCCACGGCGACGGCGCAGGTTCGGTGGTGCACAAAGCAGCATACATGAACATGTCACACGGGAACACGGACACGGTTCGGCATTTTTACAATCTTGAAGAGCATCGCTCGGTGTCTGGAGCGCCAACGCCGGTTGTGCCACCACCAGCGCCGCCGCAGCCGCAACCGCAACCTGATAACGATATCCCGTGGATTGTTCCGTTCCCAGTGCCATATTTTGAACGGCGTGAGATGGAGCAGTCGCGCCGTGGCGAGAGTGTGCAGTCAGCGCGGGCTCCTCGTTCACTTGCGCGGCAATCCCTTCGCCGAGATGCGGACGAGGCGCGGCGCATCACTGATGGATTTGGGCCAGTTGCACAATTACCGCCGCTTCCAGAACCAGTAGCACCAGTTGAACCGGTGCGTGTGGACGGCGAGCATCGCGTTGAGGGTGCAGATCCGATTTCAGTTGCGGTTCGAATGTACGCGTTGAAAGAAGGTGGTTTGATGACGCCGGCGCGTGAGCAAAATTTGCGTGCGTTGTTTAACAAGGCGTCGGTTGCGGAAGAGAAAAAACCGACCAATTGGAAACAGCCGTTTGTTATTGAAGCGGGGAAACCGTATAAAACGCAGATGGATGATGCTGAATTGCGCGCACTGGTCAGCAAGCCGCGACCGGAAAAAGTGCATTTTGTCGTTTCGGAAAACTACTTTGATGGAGAGCATCTGAAAGAAGTTGAGCGTGAACAATTTATGGATGCGTGGCGCATGAATGTAGCCGCTGATTTTGCGGCGCTCGGCATCTTGGGTGCAACGATTGAACGGGAGAGTGATTATGTGGCGCGCACTGGTCAGTCACGAGGATCGGAGCCAGCGCCAGTTGAACGTCAGACCGAAAAAACAGACCGGCGAATTGCAGGCGTCTATGTGAATAAAGTTGCATTTGATGAACACTTCACCTTTAATAAGTTTGTGGCGAAAGAGTTTGATCGACTTGCGCGCATGCAGAAGCGCGATACGCTTGTGTCGCCGGTCGTGTATGCGCTTGACGCAGCGTTTGTTGACGCGGTGAAGAAGGCGTACTCGGGCATTAAAACAGATGAGCAGGTGAAGCAATTATTCTTTCGGAATCTTGATGAAGTCGACAACCGAGCGCTTCGAGATTTTGGCATTCGAATGATCGCGACTGTGCTCGTGAATCCGTCGCAAGATGAAATTGACAAGGCAGTGAAGGCGCTGCGTGGTTCTTCACAAAAGTTTGATCTTGCAGAGGTTGAAAAAGTTCAGAAAGAAAAGGCGCGGCGAACAGATTCATCCTTTGTTTCGATTCAAGGCGTTGTTGAGAGTCGCGGAAAGTGGTCGCCGGAGCGGAATGAGGACGCAAGCTTTATAGACAATGCAAATCACGTGTACGGCGTGTTTGATGGCGTTGGGGGTGAGGCAAATGGTCAAGAAGCAGCGCAACTTGCGGCGAAATTGTTCTCGGAACAAACGACAGATCTGCGTTCAGCGGCACAAAGTGGGCGCCGAGACGTTCTTGAGAATGCGTTACTCGCCAACTTTGGGTATGTTCAGATGAATTTGAAAAGCCATTTTGACGGACAGAGCAAAAAAGAGGGTGGCACCACAGCAGTTATTTCTGTTCCCTTTATCGAAATGGGTGAAACATATGTTGCAGTGGCAAACGCAGGAGATAGTCGCGCATATTTGTATGACGGTAAAACACTGCAATATTTAACTCGTGACTATCCATTGGTTTCAGAAACAATTGAGCGCGAAGTTCGCAATGTGAAGGATCCTGCCACGTTAAGCCCTGAAGCAGCTGTGATTTATGCGCGTCGGAACGTGGTTGAAAAGTCATTGGGCGCTCGCGATAACGTTGACAACATACCAGACATAAAGTTTTATCGAGTGCCGTCTGGCAAACAGAAGTTGGTATTGGTATCAGACGGCGTGGGAGACAATTTGCGCGACGATGAAATTAGCGAGGCATTATTGAAGCCAGATCCGCAGCGTGCATTAATCGAAGCTGCCTATCAGCGCAGTGTCGGGACAGAAGATCGCGCAAAACCTGATGACATCACTGGATTAGTTGTTGACCTTGATATTGCCGAGCAGCCACGGCAGCAACAGCCGCGGCCAACAGAAACAGAAGAGCGTGATCAAAACAGAACGCGCAGGCCACGACGTACGGGCCGTCCACGACGTCAGGAGCGTCAGCAGGGTCCGGAAGCCCCAGAGCGCGCGGCGTAATCTTTGACAACAGAGCACAAAAACTCGTACAATAGCGTGGCTTAAACCACGCTATTGTTTTTTGATGTATGGCAAAGAACCCGAAAGATTTTACTCCGCTTGACGCGATGCGCCATTCGACAGCGCACCTTCTGGCAGCCGCAGTCGCCGAGCTGCATCCGGACGCGCAATTTGGTGTTGGGCCAGTTGTTGAAAATGGTTTTTATTATGACATGAAAACGTCGCGTCCTTTAACGACAGATGATTTTGTTGCGATTGAAGAAAAAATGGGTACACTGCAAAAATCCGCGTTGCCATTTGTCCGCCGCGAAATGCCCATTGACGAAGCAATTGAATTTTTTCGTGCGCGCGGGCAGCAGTACAAAGTTGAATTGCTGTCTGATTTGAAATCGCGCGGCACGACAAATTTGAAAGACGAAGAGCTGCAGGATTTTGATCCCGACAGTGCCACGGCGTCCGTGTATGAAACTGGTGACTTTGTTGATCTGTGCCGTGGGCCGCACGTCGCGACGACGGCTGACATTGGCGCGTTTAAATTAACGAAGCTTGCGGGCGCGTATTGGCGCGGCAAAGCAGAGAATGATCAACTCACGCGCGTGTACGGCGTGGCATTCGCGACACCAGGTGAACTCGACGAGTTTTTGAAGCAACAGGAAGAGGCAGAAAAACGTGATCACCGAAAATTGGGTCGCGAGCTTGGATTGTTTGTGTTTTCTGATTTGGTTGGTCCGGGGCTGCCGCTTTGGACGCCGAAAGGGACGGTGATGCGCGAGCTTCTGAACGATTTTGTGTGGAGTTTGCGTCGAGCACATGATTATGAGCGCGTCACCATTCCACATATTGCAAAAAAAGATTTGTATGAAACGTCTGGTCACTGGGCGAAGTATGCGGATGATTTGTTCAAAATTCATACGCGTGAAGATCATTTGTTTGCGATGAAGCCAATGAACTGTCCGCACCACGCGCAAATTTTTGCGAGCGAGCCGCGCTCGTATCGCGACTTGCCCGTGCGATTTGCGGAGACAACAATGGTGTATCGCGACGAGCAATCAGGTGAGCTGTCAGGGCTTTCGCGCGTGTTATCGATCACGCAAGATGATGCACATGTATTTTGTCGCGTGTCGCAGGTGCGTGCGGAAGCGGAAATTGTCTGGAACATCATCAGTGATTTTTATCGCACGTTTGGTTTTGCGTTGACACCCCGATTGTCGCGCCGCGATCCTGCAGCTGCTGAAAAATATCTCGGCGCTCCGGAAGATTGGGATCGTGCAGAAGCAGCGTTGCAAGAAATTTTGGTCGCAAAGGGTGTTGAATGGATTGACGGCATTGGCGAAGCTGCGTTTTACGGACCAAAAATTGATTTCATGGCCAAAGATTCGATCGGTCGAATTTGGCAGGTCGCGACCATTCAATTGGATTTTAATCAGCCGCGTAATTTTGGATTGACCTGTGTGAATGAACAGGGCGAAAAGGAGCAGATCGTGATGATCCATTGTGCAATTATGGGTTCGATCGAGCGGTTTATGAGCGTGCTGATTGAACATTATGCCGGAGTATTTCCGTTGTGGTTGGCGCCGGTGCAGTTGAAGTTGTTGCCGGTTTCTGACAAACATGTCGATGCCGCGATGGTTGTTGCGCGCGAATTGAAGGCTGTAGGGTTGCGCGTCAGCGTTGACGCGGATGCAGCGACGATTGGCGCAAAAGTTCGCCGTGCGGAAACGGAGAAAATTCCGCTGTCCGTCGTGTTTGGAGACAAAGAAGTTGGTGGCGAGCCGTGGCAGATTCGCGTGCGCGGGAGCAAGGAGATGAAAATCATGAGTGTTGAAGAATGTATCGCGTGGCTGGTTCTGGTTTCAAAGGAACGGAGCGCATGATATACTTTAATTAGTGACTCTCCTCGTACTTTCTTCTCGCGCGAGAGGCCAGCAACGCGCTTCAGAAAGCACGAGGAGAGTCACCTAATACTTTTATTATGCACAAAAAAATTATTTCATTGTTCGTCGCAGGTTCTGCTTTGTTGTTGCCATTCAGCGCATTTGCGCAAGCACCGAAGGCGGCTGGCAAACAGAAGATGCAGGATAAAAAAATTGAAGTTCAGACGAAGAAGACTGAAAAAAAGGCAGAAGTGCAGTTAAAGAAAGATGAAAAGAAGGCGGCGGCACAGGCAAAGAAGGATGAAGCAAAATTAAAAAAAGATGAAATGAAAGCAGCACGCGAAGCGAAGAAAGTAGCCGCACAAGCAAAAAAAGCAGCAGTGGAAACGGCGCGCACCGCGCATCGTGAGGCAATCGCTGTTGCGCAAAAGCAATACACCGCAGCAGTCAAGGCAGCAAAAGAGACGAAATCAAAAGATGGGGTGAAGGCAGCGAAGACTGCGTTTGATGCGGCGAAGAAGGCGGCGAATGAGGGGTTGAAGCAGGCACTGGAGGCAGCGAAGAATACACAATAATCTTCACTCGCGGACTGAATATTAATTCTTCTCGCGCGAGGGGCCAGCAACGCGCTACAGAATTACTATTCAGTCCACAATGAAATCATTGTTAATTTTATTATATTGGTAATGCTCGCAGGAAAACCGCTGATGGTTTTTTTGTTTTTGGATTATCGATGCAGGATGATCAGTGAGAATTCTGGTGATTATTTTCGAAGCACGTTGCTGGCCACTCGTGCCAGAGAAAATAATCACCAGAATTCTTCTTACATTGTGCGGAGTGCCTTAATTCGTTCATCAATCGGTGGATGCGTTGAAAACCACCCAGAAATTTGCTCTCCTCGTTTGCGAAACGGATTGTCCAAAAAAAGATGCGCGGTGGCGTGATTCGCGCCAGCCATTGGTTGGTTTTGATCGCGTATTTTTTCAAGTGCGCGTGCGAGGCCTTCGGGAAAACGCGTGAGCAACGCGCCCGACGCATCAGCTAAGAATTCACGCCGTCGCGACACAGCAAGTTTGATTAATTCGGCGATGATCGGCGATAAAATGATGAGCACGAGACCAATGATCGCAAGCGCGCCGCCACCTTTTGATCCCTCACTATCGCTCGAATGAAAACCAAATCTGAACAGGTCGGCGATGAGTGCAATTGCGCCAACCAACACAATGACAACGGTCATGAGACGGATGTCATAATTCGTGATGTGTGATAATTCATGCGCGAGCACACCCTCAAGCTCTTCATTTTCAAGTCGTTTCAGTGCACCGGTGGTGACGGCGATTGACGCATGATCCGGATCGCGTCCAGTTGCAAATGCATTGATCGATGGATCTTGAATCACATACACACGCGGAATTTTTTTGACGCCTCCGGCAATGCACAAATTTTCAACCATGTTATAGAGGTACGCGTTTTCCGTTTTGGTCACTTCAACGGCACCGGCACTCATGAGCGCAATTTTGTCTCCGCCGTAATAGCTGACAAGCGCCATGACCACGGAAATCGCTGCGGCGATGCTGATCGTCCCGATTGGTGGCGCGCCGGCATACCACGAGAGTGCATATCCAAGCCCGATGATGATTGCAAAGAACGACACCATCAATACTGTTGTTCGTCGTTTATTTGCTTCAATCTGTGTATACATATGAGAACAGAGAAGGTAGATATTTGAGGTGTATTGGTAGTGGTGATATTTGTTTGAGGGACGTCTCGGAGGCGAGCGAGCTTGGTGTTTTCAGCGAAGCTGAAAACGAGCGAGCCGAGAGACAGCGCGCATCACCGCAGGAGTGATGCGACGCGTGTCCCGAAAACAGATATCACCACTACCGTCCATCTAGAATTTTACCTGAACATTTTCTCTCTGCGCTGCATCCGCAATCTCAAAGAACTCGCGTTTCACAAATTTGAACATGCCCGCAATAATATTCGTCGGAAAATGTTCAATTTTCGTGTTGAGTTCGCGCACATTGCCGTTGTAGAACCGACGCGATGCTTGAATTTTATTTTCAGTGTCTGACAATTCGTCCTGCAATTTTGCAAAATTTTGATTTGCCTTCAAGTCAGGATATGCTTCGCTCAATGCAAAAATGCTTTTCAGTGTGCTCGACAATGCATTTTCTGCTTGCAGTTTTTCTTGCATGCTTGCGCTGCCAGAATCATGCGCCTGCATGGCCGAATTGCGCGCCGCGATAACTTTCTCAAGAGTGCCTTGTTCGTGCGACGCGTAGCCCTTAACTGTTTCAACTAAATTTGGGATTAAATCATAGCGACGCTTCAACTGCACATCAATGTCAGACCACGCTTCTGCGGAGCGATTGCGGAGCGTTACGAGGCCATTGTACGCCATGACAACCCAAAGTACCAAAATCGCAACAACGGCGATGAGAATGATAAGCCAAAGTTCCATAGTGAGAAAATTAAAATGATTAAGATTCCAGTGAACGATCACGACGAATGATCCTCCAGTGATACCCAAACAGTGGGGCGGCAACGATCAGCATCGAAATGTTTTGCACTAAATCACGTTGGCGTTGCGCGGTACGCGCGTCAGCAGCGCGCTCTTTGTCCTGCTGTTCCAATTTTGTGAGTTCCTCTCCAGTCGGGCACACCTGCAGTCCCGCCTTGTCGGGCATACAATATTCGGGCCGCGCCTTTGGATAATAGTAGTTATCATCCGCTTTGGGGAATAACCACGTTCGCAGCCCCAAGTTAATCATGCTTGCAAGCGCGAATACCATGAGAAACAAGGAAACGGCGCTGACGAGATATAAATAAATGTTCCGTATCACATTGCGTGTTGTCATATGGGCTGATTATTGATTATAAACAAAAACTCCCCTACACAGGGGAGTATCCGTTATTTCTTAGATCACGTCAACACCCATTTGGCGTGCGGTGCCGGCGATCATGCGCGCCGCCGCATCAACGTTCGCCGTGTTGAGGTCAGGCATTTTGCGCTGGCCGATCTCACGCGCTTGCGCCCAAGTGATTTTGCCAACTTTGTCGCCCGGTGCTTTTTTCGAACCAGACGAAATTTTTGCCGCTTTTTTAATCAAATCTGATGCAGGCGGCGTCTTGAGCACGAAGGTGAACGTGCGGTCTTCATAGACGGTGATTTCACACGGTGCTGTTTCGCCGCGGCGATCTTGTGTCGCTGCGTTGAATTTGGTCACAAATTCTTGGATATTCAAGCCGTGCTGACCCAACGCTGGACCTACCGGAGGTGCGGGGGTCGCGCCACCGCCCGGAATCTGCAATTTAATCACTGTTTTTATCTTCTTTGCCATAGTGCGGGGATTATACTTTCTTAATCTGTAAAAAGTCAAGCTCGACCGGGGTTTCGCGGCCAAACATGTTGACGAGCACCTTGACCTTGCCGCGCGCTTCGTCAATCTGATCAATTTTACCTTCCATGTTTTTGAACGGCCCGTCAACGATTTTTACCGGCGATCCGACCATCACATCTATCTGATATTTTGGCTCTTCAACGCCCATGCGTTTCTGGAGTGACTTAATTTCAGTTTCTGAAATTGGCGTTGGTGTGGTGCCGCTGCCAACAAAGCCAGTGACGTTTGGTGTGTTACGAACCATATACCACGAATCATCAGTCACGATCATTTCAACAAACACATAGCCGGGAAAAATCTTTTCGATGACGGTGTGACGTTTGCCGTTCTTGATTTTGATTTTTTTCTCTGTCGGGACCAGTACGTTAAAAATTTTTTCTTGCATCGACATTGTTTCGATGCGATGTTTCATGTTGCGCGCGACGTTGTCTTCGTAGCCCGAATAGGTGTGAATGACATACCAGCGGCGTCCGAGGTCTAGGGTCTGTTTTGGCATATTATTTCGTGAGCACGGCTGAAAGAACTTTGTTAAAAATCAGATCAAGCACCCAAAAAAATGCGCCCATCGCAACGCTGATCGCAATGACCGCAATCGTGGAGCGTGTCGTTTCTTGGCGGCTTGGCCAGACAACTTTGCGCAGCTCTTCCTGCGCGCCTTTCAGATATTCGGTGATTTGGTGGACAACTGATGCCATAGTGCTGTTTTAAAAAAAGCCCCGCAGGGCGATGTGATACACGCATCATAAGGGAATGGCGTTTTTTTGTCAAGGTGTTGACAAAATCAGTTTTTCTTAGTATACTCCACTGTTCTTTTGTCGGATTCGGCAAGAGAAGCCATTCAGAACGCAACCACCCATTGGGGAGCATGAACCATGCGTCACAATTTCACGGTGTCTGTGCTCATCTTGTCCGTGTGCAGCGCGTGTGCGAGCGATGACAGTGCTCTTCAGGGCGGCATGGCAGCGATCGACGCAGAAAGCCATGGCGCAGACTCGAGTAGCATCAAGGAATCCGAAACTCGATCGGTCGATGTCGTCTTGGCACTGAACATTGAGGATGTTCACGCAGTTGATCTGGTGACCGAAGAGTTGCAGTGCCCGCAAGGTGCTTCGTGCTTCGACATTGCGAAGTGCATCTTGCACGGCGTGTGCGACGGGAATCAAAACTGCATCATGTCTGGGAACGTCGATCCGTGTGAAGACGGGAACGTCTGCACGGACGACGCGTGTGATCTCTCAAAGGGTTGCGTACACTTGAGCAATGCAGTGACGTGTTCAGACAGCAATCTGTGCACGATTCTCGACACCTGTGCTGCCGACGGCTTGTGCAAGGGCCAGCCGAATATGTGCAACGACGGCAATGCGTGCACGAATGACGGCTGCCATCCGAGCATCGGGTGCGTGTATGACATCGGATGGGTCGCGTACATTCCGTGTGAAGACGGTAACGTCTGCACGACGAACGATATATGTAGCGGCAAGACATGCGCACCGGGCAAGCCGGCAAATTGTTCAGACGACGACGCCTGCACAATCGACGCGTGCGTCCCCACCAACAATGGGTGCACACACACGCAAAAGAACTGCGACGACAAGAATGCGTGGACCGTGGATTCCTGCATCGACGGGGGGTGCGTCCACCGCAACCTTCAGGTGACGTTCGGCGCGAATATCGATCTCGACCCTCCGGGCGACAAGCCACCGGTGTCCATGGTACCGTCGATTTTTTTGGGAAATGCCTTCAAGAAGGTGTTCAACCCAAATGATGCATGGACTCCGTATGCGCTCTCGTCCTATGCACAAGGCTTCTCTCTGAAGGGGTTGTGTGAGGATGATGACGAGCAGCTGCACTGGAACGCGGGCTACGTCGTCCACGTGAAGGGTATGGTGCAAAATCACGTCATGGTTGGTGGTCACAAAGTGACCCTCAACATCGTCATCTTCAATGGACCGATCACTGCGGTGCTTATCGGTGAACAGCCGGTGCTCGTTCCGTTGAGCGGGAAGCAGGAATACGACGCGAACGGAAAGGCAATCCCACAGCCATACCACTCGCCGAATCTCAAGAAGATCTGCGCGGAGAAGAAAGCGCAACAGCAGGCGATCGACAAGAAGAAGTAGCTGACCGCCGAGCCAGATCACGGTCATGGCAGTTCGCGCGCGAGAGGTAACCCTCGCGTTGCGGACTGCTGTTTTTTTATGCGAGATACGGAAAAGATTTGATGCAATGTTCGACTCCCCACCAGGTCTCTTTTTGTTGTCAATATCGATTTTTTTCGCGCCACGCGAGCGCACCAGAAACTGCAGCGGCAACGGCGAGCAGACCGGCAACTGTGCCGAGTACGGTGACCCATCTAGTATCATCCTCGTCAGTTTGATTACTATTTGTTTGTTGTGTCGGTGGTGCGATTAATTCTGTAGAGGTTGTTTGAGCGGCCGGCGTTGTGGTAGCAACGAGCGCTACAGATACGGCATCATCCGTGGTTGGTTTGACTTGGCTCGCAACTGCTGCTTTTTTCTTTGCAGCAGATTCGGCTGCAGTTTTTTGTTGTTGGCTCAGTTGAGTTTGTAATTGAGTTTGTGTTTGTGCTGTTTGTTTCGGCACTGCCGGTTGCTGTTGCTGTTTTGCGCTTTCTTGAACAACAACGGTTTGTCCGCCGCTGCTTGGTGCAGCAGCAGTCGGAGGCGCAGGCGGCGGTGGTGGATCGTCTTGCACCAACGGATTGCGTCCGGCGCGTACTTCATCGCCATCATTCATCCCGTCCCCATCGGTGTTTGCTTTTTTCGGATCAGTTTTATATTTGAAAATTTCGTCGTAGTCGTTTAATCCGTCATCATCAGTGTCGGCTTTGAGCGGCGCGGTGCCATAGGTGCTGATTTCAGTGTGGTCGCCGATACCATCTTTGTCGCTATCATTGTCAATGTCAATTGATTGAGAAATTGGTGGCGCAAAGCTGTCCATTTCTGACTGCGATAATTGTTTGGTATTGCCGCTCGAATCAATCACAAAAGCAGAAACAAATTTTGCTGCAATGGTGTGCTTGCCATAGGTCGGCGTCCAAATAACTTGAATCTGACGCGCCTCTTCTTGGGGAACTACAATGGTCGTACGTCCGAATTCTTGGCCATTATCAGCAAATGCGATGGTGGCGGTTAATTGTTTGTATTCATTGTTGAGTACAACACTGTATGTTTTAACAGCAACGCCGCTGAACGGCGGATCTGCGGAAAACCAGACACCACTAGAACTTACAAAACCGATGGTAGCCGCTTCAATAATAAACGGCATGAATGCAAGAAAACCAAAGAGAGCAAAAACGGAACGAAACATACGGCAGAATTATAGCACCTTTACAAAAGATACGCATTTTGCAAACATGTTGTTGGAGGTACCATGCGAAATTTCACGAATGCGTATGTCGAGCCAGAGCGGCGCACGTGGGCAGTGTGGATCATCGGGTTTGGTCTGTTTCTCAACATGGCGGCGCTCGGACCCTTGTTCAGCATCTTCCTTTCAAGGCTCGAGCAGCAGCTCGGTGCCAAAGTTTCCTACGGCTACTACATCGAACTCGCGTTTTACACTCTCTCTACCTCGATGACCTGTCTGCTTTTCAGCATCTGCGTCGTCGCGCTGGCGCGCTACCTTGCGCCAAGGATGCAGATCGTCTGGTGGCCAACGAGCGAGTGGTGGGTGGATGACGTCAGGAACTGTCA
>MFQD01000034.1:17392-33411 GCA_001782975.1 Candidatus Magasanikbacteria bacterium RIFCSPHIGHO2_02_FULL_50_9b | reverse complement strand
TTTACCATTCGTGCGTCCCATTGCGATGTGGCATGATACACCTGTGCGAGCGGCGCGCGGGCAACTAAATATTTTTTCATCCAGCACGAAAGCGCAAATGCTTTATCTTCATAGACGCGATATTTTTCTGGAAACCCGCCGAGTTTCCAAAATGCGTCGCGCCGCACACCGCAGTTCGCACCCATGAACCATCGCGCATCCGGATTTTGCACCACCCGTTCGTTGAGTGTTGGCAGATGGTTCGCGCCGCGATACAGAACCGCACCGGAAACCGCAGTGACCGCTGGATCTTCAAATGCGGTTGCCATGCGTTCGATCCAATGTGATTCAGCGACGCAATCATCGTCAATGAAAAGCAGCACATCGCCGTGTGCGCGACGTGCTCCTGCGTTGCGTGTGGCGGCTGGTCCGCGGCGTGTTAGTTCACTGTCCTCGTCGTGTTCGATGATGATCTCATCCGCTGCGCGCGTTTGATTGCGGACACTGCGCAGTGCGTCTTGTAATTGCGGTCGATTAATAGTTGGGATAATCACTGAGATTTTCATGTTGACAGTATAGCAATTTTGCCGTAGCGTGCAGCTAGGCGCGCGTGTCGCGCGCGATCAAGGAGACGCGATGCAAACAGCCACTGAATTCCTTGGAACGATGCGCAAGCATCATGCACCGAGCGAGTGCCATTTGATCGACACCGCATTTGAGATTGCCGCTGAAGCGCACGATGGTCAGACGCGCAAGAGCGGCGATCCATATCTAGTTCATCCGATTGCTGTTGCACTGTTGCCCGGCGAGTTGTTGAGACTCCATGACTGGCGATTCGTTGCAGTCGGTTTGCTGCACGACGTGGTTGAGGATTGCTCGGGCTTTGATCAGCGGCGGATCGTTACGTCGCTCGGGCCGGAGATTCTTGCATCCGTGCTCGTACTCACCAAAGACTCGAAACGCAAGCATGAGTTTTTGCGGCAGATTCGGCATCAGGGCGGCGTTCTTGAGTGGATCATTAAGTTGTGCGACAAAATTCACAACTTGTCGACGATCGAGTTTCTTGCTGCTGCAGATGCGCGACGGATTGTCGCCAACGCACGCCGCGACTATTTGCCGCTTGCGCGCGATCTTGCTGGTCGGCTGGAGACGCGTGAAAAATGGTGGTCGGGAGTGTTGCATGCCGAAATCGCTCGGCTGTGTCGCGAGCACGAGCGTCGTGAGCGGCAGCGGGGAGACACCCGCGACGGTTTATAGTAGAATGAGAGAGTTCTGCTGTAAGCCGTTTATTTTTTTATGAAACATTCATCGGTTGCTGGAGGAGTGGTGTTGAATTCACGCGGTGAGGTTTTGGTGACAAATCAGGGTGGTCGCTCATGGTCATTGCCTAAAGGTCATGTTGACGATGGTGAGAGCGCACGCGACGCGGCGGCACGGGAGATTTATGAGGAAACGGGGGTGCGCGATTTGGTGTATGTGCGCGATTTAGGCTCGTATGATCGTTTTAGGACGGCGTTCGATGGCGGCGATGATGTTGAAGAGTTAAAAACAATCACGATGTTTTTGTATACGACTGTTGAGATGGCGTTGGCGCCGGTTGATCCCGTGCACCCTGAGGCGCGGTGGGTTTCGCGCGATGAGGTTGTTGGGTTGCTGACGCATCGGTTGGATCAGGCATTTTTTGCCGGAATTAATTGGGTTCCGGCGGGCGGCGGGTGAGTCTTTTTTGAGCACTTGACTTTTGTATTACATTGTATTACAAATCTTAGGTATGCGAAAAATAATTTGCATCTCCCTCCCAGAAGAACTTGCCGAAAAGGTCGAAGAACTCACTTCCCCTGAAACATCTTCCGTACCACGTCCTCAAGCGACTCTTCACTGATCAAAATATCATCGACCGGAAACGAAGCAAGCAGCCGTGCCGCCACTTCTTTTGAGCGTTTTTTCGAAACTGACAAAACCACACGGTGCGAATCAAATTCTTGTAACTCGCCGCATCCGCGAAAGTCTTTTTTCAACACCGGCTCCGTGAATGTGACTTCCAAAATTTTGTGATCAACGTAGCGTGCGACCATGTCAGTGAGCGCGCCGTCATACACTTTCACACCATGATCAATCATAATCACCCGACGCGTCAATGCTTCGACATCATCCATGTAATGGCTGGTTAAAATGATCGTTGTCTTTTTTTCTTCGTTATAGCGCTTCAAAAATTCGCGAATTTTTTGCTGCGACACAACGTCGAGACCGATCGTTGGTTCGTCGAGAAATAATACGCGCGGGGAATGCAGTAATGCGGCGACGAGCTCGGCCTTCATTCGTTGACCGAGCGACAATTTTCGAACTGGACGGTCGATGATGTCCGTGATGTCGAGCAAGTCAGTGAGTTCTCCGAGCGTTTGTTTGTACGCGCGGTCAGAGACTTCGTAAATTTCTTTATTCAGCATGAACGAATCAACGGCGGGCAAATCCCACCACAGCTGATTTTTTTGGCCCATCACGATTGCAAATTGTTTTTGAAATTCTGTGCGACGCTCCCACGGGGTGAATCCCATGACGCGCGCGTCACCGCTCGTTGGGTGCAAAATACCGGACAAGATTTTTAACGTCGTTGTTTTTCCCGCGCCATTTGGTCCCAAGAATCCGACAAACTCGCCTTCTTCGATGGCAAATGACACATCGTTCACCGCGTGGGTGAACAATTTTTCGCGTCGAAATAGCCCGCGGATCGCGGCGCCCAACCCAGCCTCTTTTTTGTAGTACTCGTACGTTTTGTTCAAATGCGAAACTTCAATGATAGCCATATCGTTGCAAAAGTATATCAGTTAGCCGGATGCGCCGCTATAGTGTGACGCTGCCCAGTTCCAAATCAGCACGGAAATCCAGATGCCAATTCCGGCGACGGCAAATGTCAGAGCGAGCCATTGCCAATGGTCGTTCGTGGTTAAAATAAGTGTCGGCACGCTGCCAAGAAACGCGGTGGGCAAAATCGTGAAAAAAATCCAGCGGACTTTGCGCGTGAAAATGGTGAATGGATAGCGGCCCATATTATTGATGTCATTGACCACTGCCCACAATCCATCCAGTTTTCCAAAAAAGAACGCGAGGGGGCTGATCGAAGCAAGTAATGCATAATAAATTGCCGAGCTGCCGAGCAAGGCGATTGCATAGAGTGCGACGTGCAGCGCCGTTGGCGACGCAATGGCCGCGGCGTGGGGCACGATGAGCATGAGCCCGGTGACAGCGCGCGTCACATCCTCAATATCCATGCGAGTAAAAAAAGCGAGAAACGGCGCGGGGAGCGGCCGAATAAAAACTGATTCGATTTTGCCGCTTTGAATTTTATCCGGCGTCTGCGCGGTGCCGGCGCGGAACGTGAACCAGCTGATCCATTCGATGAGCATTGACGTGCCGACGATCATATACAATTGGTCGTTTGAAAATCCGCCAACAGCAGGGATGTAGCTGAAAATAATTTTTGCAAAGACAACATAAATCAGCATATCAACAAACACACTTGCAAATTTCATCACACCACCGAGCGGTGTTGTTAAATGCATCATGATCGACATCCGAAAAATGGCGACAAAAACGCGCCACATGTGGAGAATTTTATGCGCCGCCTGCTTCATATTTTATAACTGCCCATTTCCATGCGCGCTGCGCTGAAAATAGTAACACCACGAACCAGACTAGACCAATGAGCAATTCCTGAATCGAAAATCCGGCACGATTTCCAAGCACAAATTCAAGCGGCATGCCGGTCACGAATGGGAACGGCGACCACCGCGCTATGCTCGCGAGCCACGCAGGCATGAGGTCAATCGGAACGAGTCGACCGGAGAGCAGGAAGCTCGTGGTAAAAAATAACGAACCCGCGATGTGTGGATTTTGAAACCATACGGTTGTCATTGCAAATAAAATGCCGAAAAGTGACACGACAATAAATCCAAACACCGTTGTCGCAGCAAACAATATCCATGCCAGCAGCGAATTTGGCAATCGGTCATGAAAATAAATAACCACGCCGGCAAGTGGCACCGCAAACGATGCAATCGTTGCAACGCGCACGCCAAACTCTTTGACAAACAAAAAATTGATATAGGAAATTGGTCTGATGAGATATTGTGACAAATTTCCCTGATGCAGTGCTTCAGACACGCCCCACACAAAACTGTAATCCATCAAGATTTGCAACGTGATGCTGAATGCATAATAGATGAGTAGTTGCTCAAGCGAGTATGAACCAATTTGATTGCCGTCTTGATAGACCGCAGTCCAAAAAATAAACAGCACGAGCAAATTGATTGCGGACCCGAGTGCCATCACAAAATAACCAAAACGCCACGCAAGCATTTCTGAAATACCAAGTGAAAAAATTCTGGCGTATTTGGTTGCAACGCTCATAGAGCTAATGGGTGCGCCGACGATACCATTTTCGGAGTTCTTCTACAATGAGGAGCGACAGCGCAATGGCAAGCGCTTCGCCCCAAATTGACGGTGGTACGGGTGCAGTCTGCAAAATGCGTTGAAGCCACGGCGCGGTGACAGCGGCGATTTGGAGCGCAATTACAATCACGGTCGCGGCGATCAAATACGGGTTTCGCCAGAGTGACGTCTGAAAAAATGATCGGCGCTCAGTTCGAATCGCCCATGCATGCACCCACTGAAACAAAGCCATGACAATGACTGCTGCAGTTTGGCGCTCAATGAGCGACAGCTCGGTGTGCTTAGTGAATAGATACAATGTGCCAGCAGTCATGATAATTCCGGTGAGTGCGATGCTGAAAAAATCAGATTTTTGCAATAAATAGTGTGAGCGCTGCAATTTTGGCACGCTGTCTTTCGGATTTTTCGGTTCGAGCGCGAGAGCGACGTCGAGAAATCCATCAGTCACCAAGTTAAGCCAGATGATTTGCGCGGCCGTAATTGGGATGGGGATTTGTAATGCGATCGCCGTTGCGACAATGCAAATTTCCCCGAAGTTCGTGGCGAACAAATAGACGAGCACTTTGCGCAGTGAATGGTACATCGCACGCCCTTCGTCAATTGCCGCGACAATTGACTCCAAATTATCATTGAGCAACACGATGTCAGCGGCTTGCCGTGCAACGTCAGTGCCAGAATTTCCCATCGCAATTCCGAGATCAGCCTTAACTAGTGATGGCGCATCGTTGACGCCGTCGCCGGTCATTGCAAGGGTGAGCCCAGATTTTTGAAATAACTCGACGATATGTAATTTATCTTCTGGCGTCACACGCGCAAACACGGATACGCGCGGAAGGAGCGCACGTAATTCATGTTCATCGAGTTCGTGTAATTCTCTGCCAGTTAACACACGGTCACCATGTTCGAAAATACCGACGTCATGTGCGATCGCGCGCGCTGTTGTCGGCAAGTCGCCGGTGATCATCACGACGCGCAAGCCCGCACTTTTTGCGCGACCAACCAGTGCCGCGGATTCTGGGCGCACGGCATCGGAAATGCCGATGAACGCTTCGAATGTATATTCTCGAACGTGTCCATTTTGAGGTTCGTGCGCAGCGTGCTGTTTCGTTGCAACGGCAACGACCCGAAGTCCTTGTTCGGCCATGGTTTCAAGTTGTGAGGCGAGCGTGCCTCGTTCGGTCGAGTTCATTTGCACCGTAGCTTCGCCGTGTCTCATCGCCGAACATGCGGTGACAATTGTTTCTGGGGCGCCGGCGATAATGTAGGTGCTGTTCGCGTCGTCGAACGCAAGTTCTGCAGACGAAAATTTTTCCGTGTAATCAAACGGAACAACGTTGCGCACCACATCTGCTGCGATTGGTTCGATACCGATTTTTTCGCCAAGCACCACGAGCGCTGCTTCAGTCGGATCTCCGGACACAAACGCATCGCCGTGCGGTGCCTTGGTGATTTTTGCATGGCTCACGACTGACAGGTAGCTCGCGATACGTCTGGCGTCTGGCAAAGCGGACGGCTCGATTAAATTGCCGTTCACAAAAAAAGATCCGCGCGGAATATACCCTTCGCCGGTGATTTTGATGTCGTGCGTTGGAGTCCAGAGGTGCGTCACCATCATTTCGTTAAATGTGATGGTGCCGGTTTTATCGAGTGCAAGTACGCGCACCTGACCAAGTGCTTCGACTGCAAACAGTTTTTTAATGAGTACATTACGCTGTGCCATACGCCACATGCCGGTTGATAAAACGATCGTGAGCACCGCGGGCAGACCTTCTGGAATTGCAGAAACAGCGAGTGCGACGGCGACGAACAGAATATGTGATAGCTCGAGTTGTGTGCGTAGTCCAAGAATGACTACCACAATCAAAAGGCCGGCAATCACGCCGAGCACAATTTTTGACAGCATCGCTATGTCGGTTTCAAGTGGAATTGGCGTACGCGATTCTTGCAAATTCGCGCTGATCGCACCGAGTTTTGTTTGGCTGCCGGTGGCAACAACAACCGCGAGTCCATTTCCATGTGTAATTGCGGTGCCGGCGAACACAAGCATCGGTGCGTCGAGTGGGTCGCGCTGTTTTGGTTTAGCCACGGCATCTTTGGTGATCGGAATCGATTCGCCGGTGAGCAGCGATTCGTTCACGCGCAAAAAATTCGTTTCAAGAAGGCGTGCATCAGCAACAATCCGATCGCCTTCTGACAAAATGAGTATGTCGCCGCGCACGATTTCGTTTGCCGGAATCGTAACCGTTACCCCGTTGCGTCGAACCGTTGCATTTGATGGCGTTAATTTTTTGAGTGCGCGCACTGTTTTTTGTGCGCGGTATTCGTGGAATGTGCCGATGATGCTGTTGACCGCAAGCACGACAAAAATTACAGCTGCATCAGAGCGGTGTTCAAGGATGAGCAGTGTGGCGCCGGCAAACAACAAGATACCAATGAGCGGGCTTTTAAATTGACGAAACCATAGTGACACGATTGATGCGTGCGGCGGATTTGGAATGGTGTTGCTGCCAAATGTTGCGCGACGTGTTAAAATTTCCGCGCTTTTGAGACCAATGGCAGGATCAACGCCGAGCGTTGCAACTGTTTTTTCAATGGAAAGAGTGCGCCATTTTGGTGCGTGGTGGGAGGCTGGCATACCGTATATTGTATCACATTGCAACTCACTGCTTTTCGGGTCACGCGTCGAATTTCCCAGCGGAAATTCGCGCTGTCTCTCGCCAATGCTCGTCCGTGCGATGCACGGACACCGGCCCGCATCGTCTCCGAGACGACCCTTAAAGCAGTGAGTTGCAATGTGATATACTTTTTGATATGTCTGTTACGAGACCGAGAACCACGATTAAGCGCGATTATTTTATCGTTGACTTTGATGTGCCGAGCGCGGACGAGCGTGCATTTTTTATCGAACTTCGCGGTGAGGCGCTGCATGTTCGTGGACGGTATACGGCCGACGTTTCGCATCAACGACATTCTTTTTATTCGCGCGGCGGTGCGAAAATTGACGCGACTTATAAAATTCCCGTTCCGGTGACTGACAATGTTCGCTATATTCATGCATCATACGATGGCGATACACTTCGATTTTCATTTCGTCGAGCAGACGAATATCCGGCGCGACGGCTTGAGATTGATCTGCGGTGAGCTGGATGCGACCGCTGGACACACGCGCGGAGCGCTGATAGTATTGTTGTGCTGGAAAGGTGGCCGAGTGGTTGAAGGCGCCGCTCTCTAAAAGCGGTATGGGTGAAAGCTCATCGAGGGTTCGAATCCCTCCCTTTCCGTTTGCAACAAAAAACACCCGCCCCCTCCGGCGGGCATTTTTTTGGCGACGCCTCCATTAAATCACCACTTCCTCATCAACTCTGATTGATGCAGGCGGCTTACATTCAGCGCGGTCAGCGCGATATTTTTTCATGATATCGTGCCAGGCGCGATTGTAATCTTTCCGCGCATCGTTGCGCGACTTGCGAAACGCTTTTTGCGCATCATTGATCATCTTGTTGCGATCGCGTGAGTTGGTTAATCCCCACGCAGCAACCAGCGCAGACCGACGCACATCGAGCGCGTTCGTGACACGCGTCGTGTATGTTTGTACTGCACCGACCAGTGCGTTTTCGCGACTAGTGATTACTTGCTGCATACAGCTGCTTGCGGGTACTGGCGGATTTGGAGCAGGCTTCTGCGGAATGAACGCAACTAACTGTTCATGGCTGTACAGACCCCATTCACCCGGACGTTCACCATGTGTTTCTCGATCCGAGTGGTACACCACTGAAATCATCATCGCGCTATTCCCCGAAGTTCCGGCAAATCGTTGTACGTTCGCGGTGTAACGCGCTTCGCCAACATCGTTCGCGATGAATGTGTTGTTCGCGCCACCCAGTGAGCCGCATGGTTGAAGCGACATCGCCAAAGCTGGCGGATAGGTCACTCGATTGCACCACACTGAATACACACCAAACGGAACTAATTTGTTGAACGACAGATCAATATTCGTTCGATCATTATCGTTGACAACCGTACCGGCACCATTTGCGGCAAGCCAATCACTGAACGTAATTTGCAGTTGCCGTCCTTTTGCAAATGGCCCGAGCGGCGCTGCGCCAAGTTTAAAGTAGTCATGTGCAATGGCGCTGTTCGATGCGAATAACATCGCGCCCTGCAGGTTCGCATCATTTTGAGCTCCAACATCTGCGCGAACTACTTGCTCCGCGTTTGTGCTTGATTGCAAGAACACGTCTTGCAACGGATAGCCGGCGCTCAAGTGATTTTGTAAGTTGACCGCAACAACCTCGTTGTCATTATTGTTATCTGCTCGCGCAATCGTTGTCAGAGAGAGCGACGATAAACCAATGACAGCGGCAAGCGCGGCCACCAGACTTTGCTTAAGTAAGCCAATCGAATTATTCATAGGATTATTGATTAACCCTCCCTGACTGAATTTTTTGTCGACCTTTGTAGTAGTTGACGGTCTTGTGGCTCGATTCTGTCTGCCAAAAATAGGGGATATTGACAAAAATCGGTGGATGTGAGATACTAATTGCGGATGAAAATCCATGTCACGCAGATGTTTTTGTCGTAGACGACTATTTTTTAAAAAATAGAATCGTGCGACGAGGTCGAAACGCTGTGTTTAAACACACAAGTGCAGAAAGGTTCCGAAAAAGGCCTCACGCACGAGATAAGATATGCAATCAAAGAAATTGTACGTTGGCAACCTGCCATACCGCACAACTGATGCAGAGTTGAACGAAATGTTCAGCCAAGCTGGTTCAGTCGTGTCGGCAACCATTATCATGGACAAATTCTCAGGCCGCTCAAAGGGCTTTGGTTTTGTCGAAATGAGCTCATTGGAAGAAGCTGAAAAGGCTATTTCAATGTTCAATGGTTACCAGATGGAAGGCCGCGCGATCACCGTTACAGAAGCTCGCCCAAAGCCGGAAGGCACTGGTCGCAGCTTCGGCGGTCCTCGCCGCGACGACCGCTAATCCGGTCTGCCGCCCAGCAAAAGCGCCCTTCGGGGCGTTTTTTGTATTTAATTTTAAGTGGGGCTTGACAGAATTTTTGAAATTGGTAATAATGGCGCCTGCCAGCTACCGCTGTGGTGGTTTGGTGAACGACAACATTCAAGCAAAAAACAACGAGGCCAAAGTGGCTACACCGCTCAAGTACGCAGCACCTCTCCCCCAGACGCGTCCGGCGCCGACCCGCGACAATTGGCGCGAGGTCGCCCGTCGAATCGAGGCGCAGATCCCGATGAACAAACGGTTAATCTGCAACGGGAAAGATCGGCATGGAAACGACGTTCCGATCACGGCCGAGACGTTCATCGACACTCTGTGCCGCGCACGGGGCTTCGTCCAGATTTCGCGGATCGACGTCCACGGATTGGAGCACTGGTCCCCCGACTCCTTCTCGGGCATCCCGCAGAACGAACGTCGCGCTGCGATGCTCAAGATGTGCGGCGTACGCACGAACAAGGGCATGGATCTCGTGAGTCGGTGCGCCGACGACCAGAGCAACATCGAGCTGACGCCCCAAGGATGGAGGCTCGCGGAGGAGCTGCTCAAGGAAGTCCTGGAGGCGGCGCAGCAGGCGGCTCAATCGTCGCAGACGCATCACAGCGGCAGCGCGACGCGCACGACGCCCACCGGCGCCCAACTCCAAGCGATTGCGATGGGCTAGCCCCCGTTCAACAGTCGTGTGCCCCGCCCCGTCGGTCATTCATTGGCAGTCACTTGCCGTGAGTGGTCGACGGGGGCTCTTTTTTTTTCTATACTACGCCACATGTCTACCTTGTCTACCACGAGCCTTGTTGCCAAAAATACCGCAATCCAAATTATCGGCAAAGTTGTCTCAACGGCGCTTGGCATCGCGACTATTGCAATCGTGACACGCGCATTGCTTCCCGAAGGTTTTGGCCAATACACGAAAGTTATCACCTTTTTGACATTTTTCGGCATTGTTGCTGATTTGGGTTTAACGCTCATCACGGCGCAGATGATTTCCGAACGCGGCGCTGACGAACCGCGCATCGTGCGTAACATTTTCACGTTTCGTACGTTGACTGCTCTGGTATTGTTTGGCCTTGCACCTGTTGTTGTATGGTTCACCCCGTACGACGCGATTGTGAAACTGGGCATTACACTCACTGCATGCTCGTTCTTTTTTGTAAGTCTCCAACAAACACTCGTGGGAATTTTTCAAAAACACTTGGTGATGCACTATCCGGTGATTGCGGAAAATATCGGACGCGTCGCATTGGTCGGTGTCACGGCATTTGCCGCATGGCGTGGCGAAAATTTGTTGTGGTATCTCGGCGCGGTAGTCGTCGGAAATTTTGCCAACTTTCTCGCAACGCTGTGGTTCGCGCGACGCTATGTCGCAATTTCATTTGCGTGGGATCGTGCGATTATTCGTGATATGTGCCACCGCGCGATGCCGATTGCAATTTCGATTGTTTTTAATCTGATCTATTTGAAAGCAGACATGTTGATTTTAACATTTGTGCGTGGTGACGCTGAAGTTGGTTTATACGGCGCCGCATATCGCGTTATCGACATCTTGATGATGGTACCGGTGATGCTCATGGGGGTGATTTTGCCCATCGCGACGCGTTCGTGGAGCGAAGGTGATGGCGCGCGCGTCGGTCGCGTGTTGCAAAAAACATTTGATGCATTTGTGCTCTACGCACTGCCAATAATCTGTGGCGGCTTTATTGTCGGCGAACGCGTGATGACGCTTGTTGCGGGCGATAATTTTGCACCTGCAGGTGCGCCGCTGAAAATTTTGTTGCTTGCATTCGGCGCGGCGACAGTGAGTACACTGTTTGGACACACCATTGTCGCGCTGCAAAAACAGCGATCCGTTATTTGGGTGTATGGTGTTGATGCAGTGCTGTCGCTCGCGGCGTATCTCGTGGTGGTGCCGATGTTCGGCATGTTTGGTGCAGCGTGGGCAACATTTGGTTCAGAATTATTTGCCGCCATTGTGCTTGGGGTGATTGTTATACGCGTCATTGGGCGTCGATTGACATTTGCGACAAGTGCGCGCGTCATTGTCGCGACTGCGATCATGTGCGTTGTGGTTGCGCTGCTCGTGCGAACCGAACTTTCGATTGTGTTCGCGATCGCGATTGGCGGTGCGACGTATCTTGGCGCTCACGCGCTGATGCGAACGCATCGACAGCTTTTATGAGTCATGCGTTGATGCAGCGGTTGGTGATTTTTGTTGCAGCAGCAACGCCGCTGTATCTGGTGCGTTTTTCTGTATTTGGTTTGCCGACAACCGCGCTTGAGTTGTTGATCGGGGTGCTCTGTTTTTTAACGATCGCGCGGACGATAGTGATGCACGATGTGCGCATACAGTATGTGCGTCGTTTACGAGAAATTCCCCGTGCATTGTGGATTGGCGTGGTGATTTTTTTTATCGCCAGTTGCATTGCCATTGTTGTCGCGCCAGATACACGCGCGGCGTTCGGCATCTGGCGCGCGTATGTTGTTGAAGCAATTGCGTTTGGTGTTGTTGCGTGGCTGCACCTTGATTCATGGCGGCAGTTTCGTGTGCTCGCGGCAGCACTGTCTGTTACGGCTGCGTTTGTCGCTGTAGTTGCAATCATTCAGCAGTTCACTGGCTGGGGAATTCCAAATCCATTTTGGCGTGCCGCCGCAACGCGTCGCGTTACCTCTATTTTTGGATATCCAAACGCCGTTGGTTTGTATCTTGAATTGATCGTGCCGTTTTTGATCGCCGGTTTTTTGCTTGCAAAAAATGTGATCGCGCGCGCGTGGTTTGTTATCCTCTTTTGCGCCTCTGTTGCAGCGATTATTTTTGCGGAGAGCTCCGGAACGCTCGCTGCACTTGTGTTGACGGCTGGATTATTTTTACTATTGTGGAAGCGAACGCGATGGATTGTTGCTGCTCTATTTGTGTGTGCCGTGCTTGCAGTCGCTGTGTCCCCATTGCGAAAACCATTTGCTGATGAATTTTTGTTGCAAGGCGTTTCAGGAAATCTGCGCACGAGTATGTGGAAGGAGACGGTTCAGATGCTTGCTGAGCGGCCGGTGACCGGCGCCGGTCTTGCCGGATATCAAGCAACGGTGAAACCGTTTCACATTTTACAGTGGGCGGAAATTTATCTGTATCCGCATAATTTGATTCTGGCGCTGTGGTCAGAGTTGGGCTTGCTTGGCCTGTTGTCATTTTGTTGGATATTTTTTGTGGTAGCGTGGTGGTCTGTACGCGGCGTGTGCAACGCTCATCACGCATCGGAACATCGCGTATGGGCTGGCGTAGTTTTTGCGTCATTTTTCATCATTGCAATTCATGGCCTGGTAGATACCCCATATTTTAAAAATGATTTTTCTGTGTTGTTTTGGTTGATCATTGCTGCGGCATTGCAGGTACGGTATACTCAAAATTCGCCGAATAAAACCACATGAAATTTCAGAAGCTCATATTTTCTTTTATTATTTTTTGCACACTGCTTGTTGTTAGTGTGCCGCATGACGTGCGAGCAGCTGCAAAAAAAGCTTCGATCAAAAAAGTTCTCATCAAAAAAAAGGTTACCACAAAAAAAGTTGCGGTAGCAAAACCGTCGCAACCAAAATATGCGGCATCGCTGCTCATCGCGAGTGCAACAGAACTAAAGTTGTCACCGCTTGAATCAATCACCCTTCGGTTGGGATTTAAAAATACAGGAACCGCATCATGGAAATCACGCGAGATTGTTTTGCTGGGTACTGACGGCGCACTTTTTGCGACATCGACATGGCCAACCACGTCAACGCCGGTGCGCATTGCAGATGGATCATTGACGAGCGGTCGCCTCGAGTTTTATGACATTGTGTTGACAGCGCCTGATGCACCGGGCGCATATCAATTGCGCACACAATTAATTGCAGATGGACAGCCTGTCGCCGGAACAACAGTTACCATTCCAATTGAGATTGTGATTTCGGGTTCAAACACCGAAGTGTCGCAACAGCTGTTGCCAGAGCCACGCATCAGAGTATCACTCGGAAAAGTTGAGGGGCCGACGGCACTGCGAGTGAGCGCGGGAAATTACACCATTGCTTTGCTTGATGGCACGCCGATCGGTGCGTTGTCGCTTGGCGACAAAGCGTTGTTTGAATATGATCATGCAGGAAAAATGTATTTGTATACGTTCAGTGCCGTGGTCACGACATCAACACAACCATTTCGACTTGCCGCAATAGATGCAGACGCTCGATTTGTGTTACCTGATAAGACTGAAGCAGCAACGTGGAATAAAAGCATCATCTATAACGAATATCGCGGCTCGTTTGAATTGCGGTGGAGCGACAAGATTCCGGGAATTTGGATGGTGAATGAGTTGCCGATAGAACTGTACCTCAAGGGCCTCATTGAAACAGGAAATGCGGAATCAGCCGAGCTGCATAAATCCGTGTACACTGCTGCGCGCACTTATGCGTACATTCATTTGCCAGATGGCAAACGCTATATCGATCGCATTTGGGACGTGCATGCGGTCTGGGATCAATATTACAAAGGGTATGCTGCAGAGCGGGTGAATCCAAATGGGGTGAAAGCTGTTGATGAGACGCGAGGGCTGCTCGTCACCTATGAAAATAAACCAGTGGTGACCCCATACTTCACGCGATCAAATGGAATGACGCGTGGTTGGAAAGCGGCGTGGGGTGGAACGGACAAACCGTGGTTGCAGCCTGTGATTGCGGTACATGATCAGGGCAAGAAATTGTGGGGTCATGGGGTGGGGATGAGCACGCAAGATGCGAAATTTCGAATACTCAAAGACAATTGGACGCACGAACAAGTGCTTACGTACTATTACACGGGTGTGCAGCTCAAACGTGTGTACGAATAAGCAATAACAAAATTGCCCGGGGGCGTTTGTGATTTTTCACACAAACGCCCCACGGTTTCACTGGCTCGACGTTGCTGGACAGTTTTCTGGCGTGTCAGTGGTGGGCTTATTTTCGGCAGTGCAGTAGCTGTTCTTGGTATATGAATCGCACACCCACAGCCCCACGCGCGTGCACCCATCTTCTTCGGTTTCGCATGGCTCACCGAGCAACGGCCACTCGTCCGTGTCCGTTTCGCCATTGCAGTCGTTATCAACGCTGTCGCACACCTCAAGCGTGGGCGTGCGCGGGGATGCGTTGCACGACAACCATTTGCGGGTGAAATCGCACGCCCAGATGCCTTCTGACCAGCAGCCATTCGTGCCGAGTGACGAGCACGGTTGCCCGTAGGCGCCGTCGAAAACCGTTTTCCAGTTTTCATCGACTGCTCCGTTGCAGTTGTTGTCAATGTAGTCGCAGAATTCGAACGCGCCGGGGTGCACGTCCGGATTCTGATCGTTGCAATCGATCTCGACGTTGAAGTGGTCATTGTCAGCATCTTGCGATGCTGACAATTCCGTGGTGTCAGTAGCCGGCTTCGGCAAACCGACCCCATGGAGCGCGGCGAGCGCGCTCTGGTTGTGCGTCTCTGCGGAGGAATCGGCGTCGGTGGCCGTCGCGTTCGCAGATGCGGCAGCGGTTTCGCAGCCACACACGAGCACGAGCGCCATCACACCAATCGCAATCTTCGTGAATGAGTTCATGATGCATACTCCCTGTGATTAACGGACTGACCTTGTGTCCGTATTCAACTGGGTTCCACAAAATTAAAAAAATGTCAAGCCCCCTGCGGTGGAAAAACTGTGGATGAAATCGCGCGCTTCTATTGTTCGATCGGTTTTGGCGCGTTTAAATGAAATTTTCGATCCTCTTCTGCAAGACTCATGAGCTCTCGGCGCACGGCATGCACATTTGGCACTGCCTCGAACGCAAAATTTTTCTGTTCGCCTGCTGTCTGAATACTCAATTTGCCATACGCAAAAATGGTGGCAACAAATCCATGCACTTCGCTTGTTGAATCTTGAATTTTAAACAGATCAAGTTCTGAAATTGAGCGCGAAAACAAATTGCGTTGTTGAACCTGCACCAGTCGATCATTGGTAATGATCAGCAGGTCGAGGTAGTACATGAGAAAGCTGGCATAAAAAAACAGCGCGATAGAAAGCTCATAGACGCTGAAGAGCAACATGAAAAACGCGTACGAATGTGGTTCGGTCAGCAGCGCGGGCGATGTTTGATTCAAGATAAATGCAACGGCAAGCGGTACAGCAGCGAGCACAATAAACAATAAAACAGTCGGGATGTAGGTAACCCAATGCCGACGAATTAAATATACGATTTTTTCGTACGGCTTTTGTTTAATGAGCTCATTAAGGTGCATAGGATTCAAATGAAATTGTGCCGCCCGGACCAAACAGCACCACAGCAGTGCCCCAATCAATTCCCATTATCACCGGAATTGTGGCAACAAGTACGAGCAGACTCCACACCGAAACAATGATGGTCACCGCAGCGGCGACGATGGTGAATGTACCGGTGTGGTAGATGTGGTATACGTTTGCGGCTGAAAAAATTAAAAAAATCACGAGAAAAATTGCGTATGCCACAAGCAGTGCGGCAAAAGGAAATGAAAACATATCGATTCCATTTTACAGGAGCCGGTCGGGATTCACAACTGGCACGCCC
>MFQD01000034.1:5042-17310 GCA_001782975.1 Candidatus Magasanikbacteria bacterium RIFCSPHIGHO2_02_FULL_50_9b | reverse complement strand
TTTCGGCGTGCGCTCCAAAAAACCGATTTGCAACAAATATGGTTCGTGAACCGTTTCGAGCGTTTCCATTTCTTCTGCAACTGCAGCGGCGAGTGTTGACAAACCAACGGGCCCGCCGCCAAATGTTTCGATAATCGCGTTTAAAATTTTTCGGTCACCGTGATCGAGCCCGAGGTGGTCGACGCGGAGCATGTCCAAAGTTTTCATGATGATTGGTTCAGTTGCCGTGGCAGTTTTTTCAACCTGCACCACGTCGCGCACACGACGGAGCAGTCGATTTGCAACGCGCGGTGTGCGGCGAGTTGCGGCAGAAAGTTTTGCGATCGCAGCGGAATCAATGTCAACGCCCAAAATTCGCGCCGACCGTCCGATAATCTGTTGCATGTCTTCGTCAGTATAAAAATCAAGATGGAACGTTGCGCCAAATCGATCGCGCAGCGGTGATGAAATGAGCGAGGGTCGGGTCGTGGCGCCGATCAGAGTGAATTTGTTAATTTGCATGCGGAGCGTTCGCGCACCCGGCCCTTTGCCGATCATGAGGTCGAGCGCAAAATCTTCGAGTGCCGGATAGAGCACTTCTTCAATCGAACGATTGAGCCGATGAATTTCATCAATAAATAAAATGTCGCCGGGCTCGAGCGCGGTTAAAATTGCGGCGAGATCGCCAACTTTTTCCAGCGTCGGTCCGCTCGTTACTTTGCAGGTGTGTCCCATTTCTGCTGCGATGATATTTGCGAGCGTGGTTTTGCCGAGACCTGGATTGCCATAGAGCAGCACATGATCAAGTGGCTCGGCGCGCAGTTGTGCTGCTTGCAAAAAAACAGCCAAGGAATCTTTGAGATGGTTTTGACCGACAAAATCCGCGAGCGAACGCGGTCGCAACTCATTTTCAAGCACGCGTTCCTCGGGCACAGCGCCGCTGGACGTGATTGGCTCAACTGACTCGCCATCATTCAATTGTTGATCGGTTAAAAACGGCATATTTGCAGTCACTCGACGGAGTATAACATGACGGGCTGTAGAAGTTTTGCACAGCGTGAGTGTGGATAATCGGTGGATAGATTGCTGTTGCGCGAGGTTGCCACCTGTTTTAGCTGTGCTATACTTGCCTGACAAGAACCATGTACACAACATCTTGTGATGATATGGGAGGGGACAACACAAGATGTAGTGTTTAACAAAGCTGATCCTTTTTTCATATGTCCCCCGAATTACAGGCACAAATCACCAGTTCACAGGCCAGCAATCACGCCGCAATGGGTGCGCCAAAAGGGTTGTCCATCCCCCGCAGATTCACCAAAGAAGGGCAGGATGTTTTTGAAAGCGTCGTCTATGAGATTCGCAGCTCTGTTATCCGCAAAGCAGATGGCCGTGAGGTGTTTAATATGGACACGGTCGAGGTTCCGGCAACGTGGTCGCAAGTGGCAACGGACATTTTAGCACAAAAATATTTTCGTAAAGCCGGTGTGCCGCAAAAAAATTCAGATGGCACGCCAAAATTAAATGCTGACGGGACTCCAACGTTTGGATCCGAAACATCCGTCAAACAAGTAGTGCATCGACTGGCTGGTTGCTGGCGGTGGTGGGGCGAACAATACGGATATTTTGCAACGCCGCGCGATGCACAGGCATTTTACGACGAAATTGCATTCATGTTGCTCACACAAATGGCAGCGCCAAATTCGCCACAATGGTTTAACACCGGATTGTATTGGGCGTATGGAATCAACGGACCAGCGCAAGGACATTATTTTGTTGACCCTGACAGCAAGGCGCTGACAAAATCCGTTGATGCCTATTCGCATCCGCAACCGCATGCGTGCTTCATACAATCCGTCAATGACGATCTTGTCAACGAAGGCGGCATCATGGATCTGTGGGTGCGCGAGGCACGATTGTTCAAATACGGTTCGGGAACCGGAACAAATTTTTCGTCGATTCGCGGTGCGGGCGAAAAACTTTCGGGCGGCGGTTCGTCTTCGGGATTGATGAGTTGGTTGCGCATCGGCGATCGCGCGGCTGGCGCAATCAAATCCGGCGGCACGACGCGCCGCGCAGCGAAAATGGTGATTGTTGACGCAGACCATCCGGATGTTGAAGAGTTTGTAATGTGGAAAGCAAATGAAGAGAAGAAAGTTGCGGCACTCGTTGCGGGTGGCTATCCATCAGACTACGAAGGCGAGGCATACAACACCGTTTCCGGACAAAATTCCAACAATTCAATTCGCGTGACCAACGCGTTCATGGACGCAGTGACCGAAGATCGCGATTGGCATTTGCGCACGCGCACGGATGGCAGTGTGTTTCGCACGATCAAAGCAACGACGCTTTGGAACAAAGTCGCGGATGCGGCGTGGCAGTGCGCGGATCCGGGCGTTCAGCTCGACACCACAATCAATGAATGGCACACCTGTCCGAAATCGGGACGCATCAATGCATCAAATCCGTGCAGCGAATACATGTTCCTCGACAACACGGCGTGTAATTTGGCGTCGATTAATTTGGCGCACTTTTTTGATCCGAAAACAATGGTGTTTGATGTGGATTCATTTCGCCATGCGTCACGTTTGTGGACAGTCGTGCTTGAAGTGAGTGTTTTGATGGCGCAATTTCCAAGCAAAGAAATCGCGGAAATGTCATACGAATTTCGAACGCTTGGACTGGGATATGCGAATTTGGGTGCTGGTGTTTTGATGGCTGCAGGCATTCCGTATGACAGCCGTGAAGCACGCGCGATTGCGGGCGCGGTGTCGAGCATCATGACCGGCGAATCATATGCGACGAGCGCCGAGATGGCAAAATATCAGGGCGCGTTTCCGAAATTTGAATTGAATCGCTCTGATATGTTGCGTGTGGTACGCAACCATCGTCGTGCGGCATACAATGCACCGACTGACGAATATGAAAAACTGGCAATTAAACCAGTAGGGATTGATCCAACGGCGTGTCCGGTGTATCTGCTGCGCGCTGCGCGCAGCGCATGGGACCGCGCACTTGAACTTGGTGAAATCTATGGCTATCGCAACGCACAAACAACATTGCTCGCACCGACTGGCACGATCGGATTGCTGATGGATTGCGCGACAACTGGTGTTGAGCCGGATTTTGCACTGGTGAAATTTAAGAAATTAGCAGGCGGCGGGTACTTTAAAATTGTGAACGAAAGTTTGCCTGTTGCGTTGAAGACCTTGAAGTATACTGCAGATCAAATCGATGAAATGATTCGGTATATGCGCGGAACCGGAACTCTGTCTGGCGCACCACACATCAATCATGGCGTGTTGAAATTAAAAGGATTCACCGACGAGGACATCGCGAAAATTGAAAAGCAATTGCCCGGCGTGTTTGAATTGCAATTTGCGTTTAACGTCTATGCACTTGGTGAAGAGTTGATGCAGCGATTGGGTTTGCGACCGGAGCAATATAATGATTTGAGTTTCAACATGTTGCGCGCGCTCGGATTCAGCGATGAGCAGCTAGCAGAAACAAATGATTATGTGTGCGGGACGATGACGATTGAAGGCGCACCGCATTTGAAACGTGAACACTATCCGGTGTTTGATTGCGCGAACAAGTGTGGCAAAAAAGGCGAACGGTTCATCCATCATAGTGGACACATTCGAATGATGGCAGCAGTGCAACCATTTCTGTCTGGCGCGATTTCGAAAACGATTAACATGCCGAACGAGGCGACGATTGAAGAAATTAAGGAAGCGTATATGGAGTCGTGGAAATTGGGATTGAAAGCAATGGCGCTGTATCGGGATGGGTGTAAGTTGAGTCAGCCGTTGTCGGCGAAGAGCGATACCAAGAGCGAAACTAAGACCGACACCAGTGGGGCTGCACAAGATGTTGCTGCATCACCTGCTGTGTCTTTGATAACAGAGCATGTCTCCGACGCAATCCAATCGACGCAGGTTGCTTCGCAACATCTTGCGCAGCCAACCCAAGATAACGGGCTTGGTGTCGTTCCCGTGAGTTCGACGCAGCAGGGCGCGGAGACAGATCCGCACGTGGAGTTATACAGTGCGCCAGTCGCTCCAACGGGTGTGATTGAGTGGGGTAAAAAGCGTGCGCTGCCGGCGAAGCGATCGGGCGTCACTGTTGAGGCGAAAATTGGCAACCAACAAATTTATCTGCGTACTGGCGAATATCCAGATGGTTCACTTGGCGAAATTTTCATTGACATGTATCGCGAGGGCGCAGCGTTTCGCAGTGTATTAAACTGTTTTGCGATTTCAGTTTCCATGGGATTGCAACACGGCGTGCCACTTGAAAAATTTGTTGAGAAATTCACGTTCACGCGGTTCGAGCCATCAGGATTCACGACGCACCCAAATGTAAAAATGTGCACGTCGATTGTTGATTACATTTTCCGTGTGCTTGCGGTTGAATATTTGGGGCGCGTTGATTTGGCACAAGTGCCGCCTGAGGGCATTGAAAAAAATCGGACAGAAAAATTACAGGAGATCGCGAACGCAGCTGCGAAAATTGCTGAACAGGTGATCCCTGAAGACGTATTGCGCGCAACGCAGGCAGGCGAACAGACCGCATTGTTGCCGGTGACTCGAACGACTTCTCTTTTCGCGTCACACACACCAACCGTATCATTAGGTCTCGACAATTTAATGGGCGATGCGCCGCCATGTGACACCTGTGGTCACACCACGGTGCGTAACGGGTCGTGCTACCGCTGTATGAATTGCGGTGCGTCAATGGGGTGCAGCTAAATAATATGCCACGCCGCATGCGGCAATAATATGAAAATCTACACACGCACCGGCGACGCCGGTCAAACGTCGCTGACTGACGGGACACGAATTCCGAAAGATGATGTACGCATTGATGCGTATGGCACGGTTGATGAATTGAATTCAATTATCGGGTTGGCACGCGCACACAAACTTGAGCCGGAGCTTGATGACATTCTGCAAAAAATTCAGAATGAACTGTTTGTCGTCGGGTCGCAATTGGCCACGCCACCCGGACCGATGCGCGAAAAAATTCCTGAGTTGCCATCTGATGCGGTTGAACAAATGGAGGGCGTCATTGATGCATTATCAGAATCGCTTCCGCCACTGACGCAATTTATTTTGCCCGGCGGTTCGCACGCTGCGGCGCTGCTCCACATGGCGCGTACGGTCTGTCGTCGCGCAGAGCGCCACACCGTCGCGCTCGCGCGCGCGGCGATCACGGATCCGCTGTATGATCGTTACTTAAATCGGCTGAGCGACCTTCTGTTTGTTGCGGCGCGCTGGGTGAATTTCAAGGCCGAGGCGACGGAAGTGTTTTGGGAGAAATAAATTGAATTGGCGCAGGTATACTACATCCTTGGGGGCGAGAGGTCGGTAACGCCCGTCGGATGTAGTATACCTGCGCTTGGTTGTAATATTGGCAAGTCGCCACGATGTAATAATCGTGGCGATGTTTTAAAAAGCAAAAAATATTTTTGCCGATTTTTTGGCAACACCTTCACGAAAAGCACAAAAGCGAACGCTTGCGGCGTCTGAAATTTTATGCATGTGCTATTGAGCTTCTAGAACATTCACCTCATGAACCGATTACAAAAATAGATATTGATAATCAGTCAGAATTACTGCATCGTTTTGGCGGCACTGATAGCGGCGGGATTGTTTTTTATGTGCAAGTTAAAGAAGATCGGGCAACAGGCGAAAAATCGTTGATCTCAATATTCCCGGAAAAATAAAAACCTCCGCAAGTGTGGCTCTTTGACCACGGGGCCGAGGTTTGCACTTATTCTACCATTCCTGATTCGTTTGTCAAATGTGTATTTTAACCATTAAAAAATCGTCCACGCCCCGCCGGTATTGGCAGTGCGTGGACAGATGCTCTTGAGCGCGTGCGCGGAGCGGGGCTACGGTTCCCGACGCCGTTTGCGCGTTGCCTCTTCGCGCAGTTTCTGGCGCATGGCGTGGGCCTCGCGGGTCGTGATCCAGTGCGCGAGCTTGTGGATGCCGTCCGCGGTGGCGGCGTCGAACACGTAGTTGTTCGCGGCGAGATTCACGGCACCGCGAAGCGTGTAGTACTTGAGCCTGCAGTTGTGGTTGCCTGGAAATGCCTTTTCGACAAAGCCGACGCAGGCGCGGTGAACAATCTGCACATCCACGGTGCCGATCGGCATGAAGCGGGGCATTGAAATGATCTGCAGCGTCTGGGTGTCCAGCTGCATCCCGACCTTTTCCCGCGCAATGCGGTGCATGGCTTCGAGCACCAGTTCGTTGGGCTGCACATACCCACCGAGGCCCTTTGGGGGCGGCTCGGTTCCCGATTCGGGCTGTAGGGCATCGTATCGCTCTGACTGGAGCAGCAACCCGACCTCCCACTCGGCTTTTTCGTTGAGGCGCAGCGGGAAGATGTGCACCCCGGGGCCAGTCTGAACCCATGTGATTTTCTTGCCGTTGGGCTCATCGCGTTCTGTGACGATCAAGTACGGCGCATTCGCGTATGCGACTGACCGCCTGTCGGGAAGGACGTCGCCCTGCTCGAGACCATGGTCGATTCGCGTGATTTTGAAGAATGAGTCGAGTTCGTACGCTTTTGGTTCCCTGTTCATGGTTCCTCCTGTAGGAGGAGGGTCTCACAAAATGATAATTTTGTCAATGTGGGTCAACGAAGTGTTGACAATATTTTATGCAGGAGCGATAGTTACATCACTATGATCGAATTTAATAAATATTCGGGCGTGAGCCCCAACAATGAGGACGTTTCTCTCACTATTGCGTCTGGGCCAGTAATTATCCAGGATGGAAAGGTGCTGGTCGTTAAACACGGAGATGACACAGGGTGGAAATTTCCCGGTGGAAAAGTGCGTGACGATGCATCGCCGCGGGAAACTGCGCAACGAGAGGCGAAGGAGGAGTTGGATATTGTGGTGGCGCTTGAGGGCGATCCGTATGTTGTCGCATTTACGCGTGAAAAAAATGGTACGCAAGAATATGTGATTCTGTTGCATTATCGTGCTCGAATTGCGAGCGGTGAACCTCGACCGAACCGCGACGTGCGCGAATTTGCGTGGCTTCCCATCGATGCGCTACCAGAGGATTGTATGCCAAATATTAAATCCGCAGTTTCGTTTTTCAAATGCCCCGGGTCAGAATCGAACTGACGACACGACGCTCTTCAGGCGTCTGCTCTACCACTGAGCTACCGAGGCGAAGTGAGAAAGAAACTTGAACGCTCGCGTTCGAAATTTCTTTCGAACGGAGCCTCCAGTTGGATACTCTATTCATGTGCAAGCTTTTTTGCTAGAATTGAGTTACCGCACTATATCAAACATAAAAATCACCGTCAATTATGAAGGACGCACAGGGAAGCAACAAATTTTTATACGGTATTATTGGTTTAATTGTCGTGGTCATTGGTGCGCTTGCGTTTGTGCGCTCTCGGCCGAAACAAACGCCGCCGGGCGCGCAGCAACTCGCGCAATGTTTAGTAGACAAGGGCGTTGCATTTTATGGCGCCTCGTGGTGTTCGCATTGCAAATCGCAAAAAGAACTGTTTGGTGGTGCAGCGGCAACATTGCCATACATCGAATGCGCAATTGGCAACGGTCAGTCGCAGGAATGCACTGACGCGGGAGTCGAGAGCTATCCGACATGGGTGAATGCAAAAAAAGAAAAATTATTAGGCGAACAGAGTTTTGCTGCTCTAGCTGAATTCAGCGGATGCGAGCTTAAGCCATGATATTGCTGAATTAACGCAATTCAGTTACAATACTGGCCGGTTACTATACAACACAGCAACAACAATGGAGGTTCCTCATGGCTACGTCGACGAAATTGTGTATGGTGTTTGATTTTGATTGGACGTTGTGCACGTTCGACAACAGCATCACCTTGGGATTGTTTGCTGATCGCCTGCATCAGCAGTTTCCGGAAATAGATCGAGATCAGATTTTTGCTGCGCTCAATCAGCAGTTGCTCGTGCTCATGGGCAACGTGTATGGTGCGGATGAGCGCGAGCGCGCGGAATTGCGGGTGCAAGATTTTTTCAAGCGCCATGTGCGGCTGAGCAATGACTTCATGCCACCAGCGGCGCAGTGGTCGCACGTTGCGCGCGCCGGTGTGTTGCTCGAAGACCGCGGCATCGAAATCACGCCGGAAGTTCTCAGCTTTCTCTTAGACACGGAGAACGAACTGTTTGAACTCGCGGGACGGGTGAATCAACTGTTCGATGATGCTGTTTCGACTGTGTCAGATTTGCAGTCAAAACTCGGCGCGCATGTGGTCGTTCTCACGACGAGTGATGTGCGTCTAAAGTATGGCGTTGATGGCAGTCTCGTGTTCTGCCGATACCACTCGAATGAGCGCAAGATTGATCGGGTGAGGCGTCAGGGGCTGTGTCGGATAATTCCGGAGCACCGCGTCATCGTTGCCGAAAACGGCAAACGTCACCCGCAAACCCTCGCAGAGGTAATGAGTGCGTTCCATCACGTTCCGGAACCACGTGTGTTCGTCAAGGTCGGGGATACTCATTCGGACATGCAGCTCGATTTCCCTGAAGAACGGGTGTTCGTGGTGCGTCAGCGCAGGGCAGACGGGTCATTTGATCGGCCCGCACGCGCCACACATGTCATCGAGCAGTTGGCCGAGCTCGCGCCGTACCTTGAACGGCGCTACAAGTTCCGTTGAGGTTTCGTTCGCTTGCCTCTCTGCTGTGCCGCGTCTCACACCGACGCCTTGCAGAGAGTGCTTTTTTTTTATAAACTGCTGTTGTGTTCAAGATGCAATGCGCCGCGATGGTGGAATGGTATACACAGGGGACTTAAAATCCCCCGCCGAAAGGCTTGTGGGTTCGAGTCCCGCTCGCGGCATTAAAAAATACCTGCAGAGATGCAGGTATTTTTTAATGCGCATGAACAGCGGGACTCGAAGGGCACAAAGGAATTGCCGGTCGGCAATTCCGACTGCCCAGGCCGGCCGCGTCCATAGCGGCCGGGAGTCCCGCTCGCGGCACCAGAATCTGGGAAGCTACTGATTTTTGTTATCAATGTCAAAAATTCTATAAACAAACCTAAAAATTCTATCTAAATTCCCCAAATTTTGTTTCATATCTCTTGCGGGATCCGTAAATAAATAATCCCCACCTGAAGGTGGGGATTATTTATTTGGACCCAGGGAGAATCGGACTCCCGCCTCAGCAATGCGAATGCCGCGTAATACCACTTTACTATGGGCCCGATCGAGATAATTCTACAAGTAATTTGTTTGAGAGTCAACTGTGATATACTATTTCAATAGCTCATTAAGACTATGAATTTTTTACAAAATATTTTTTCGTGGATTCGCGGAAAAGGAACGGGCGTTGGCGGATTTTTGACCGGCGTCATCAAAATTTTTATCATCATTTTTGTACTGTCAATTATCTGGAAAAATTTGCCATTCGGCACTGTTGGCGCTGGTGAGCGCGGCGTGCGTCTTCGTTTTTCGGCAGTGACCAGCGATGTTATTGATGAGGGATTTTATTTCAAAATTCCCTTCATCGAAGAGGTGATCATTATGGATGTCAAAACTCAAAAAGATCAAGTGAAGGCACAAGCAGCATCTCGTGATTTGCAAACAGTGACCGCTGAAGTTGCGGTAAATTTTCACATCACGCCCGATGCAGTTGCGACGGTATATCAGACAATTGGTGAGGATTACAAGTTTCGGGTGATCGACCCTGCAGTTCAGGAGTCGGTGAAGGCGTCAACTGCGCAGTTCACCGCAGAAGAATTGATCACGCGACGCGAAGACGTGCGTGAAAAAGTTCTCGGTCTCCTTGTCTCGAAAATGCAGTCATACGGAATCTTGATCGATGGCTTTAACATCATTGATTTTGATTTTTCGAAATCATTTAATCAAGCAATTGAATCAAAGGTGACGGCTGAGCAGGATGCACTCGCCGCAAAAAATCGGCTCGAGCAGGTTAAGTTTGAAGCAGATCAGCGCATTGCAGAAGCAAAAGGCAAGGCCGAGGCGATCAGAGTTGAGTCTGAAGCGTTGAATCAAAATCCGCAGATATTAAAATTGCGAACGATTGAAAAATGGGATGGTAATTTGCCGACCGTGACTGGTGGTGCCGTTCCGTTTGTGAATATTCCGTAATGGAAAAATTTCTTAAACAAATTATTCGCGTAGCCGGAAAAGAAATTTTGAATAAATGGGGGAAAGTCGGTGTCAAGTATACGAAGAAAGATGCGACTGATGTCGTGACCGAAGCTGATTTAGTCGCGAACAAAATTATTCTGGCCGCGATCGGAAAAAAATTTCCGACGCATGGAATTATTTCAGAAGAAATGCCGGAGCAGCGGCACGGTGCAGAATACACATGGGTGATTGATCCGCTCGACGGCACACGAAATTTTTCCCGTGGCGCCTCGTTGTTCGGGGTCATGATTGCGGTAGCGCGCGCTGGGCGTGTGGTGATGGGAGGCATCTATCTTCCGGTGAGCGACGAATTGTTTTTTGCCGAGAAGGGTGGTGGTGCATTTTTGAATGGCAAAAAAATTCACGGTTCATCATGTCGCGTGTGGGGCGAGAGTTGGGGAAGTGTGAGTGCACACATCACGGGAATGCGTGGAAAAATTATGGGGGAATTGATTGTGCGCGCACAGACGGATCCGTGTTGGATCAGCGCATCGGGGTGCGCAGCGGCAAATGCGGCATATTTGGCAACTGGCCAACGCGACTGGATCGTTTCAGATGGCGGCGGCGTGTGGGACTATGCAGCGCCTGCAATTATTCTTGGCGAAGCTGGTTACAAAGTTACAAATTTGAATGGTAAGCTATGGACATTGCGTGATCGCAATTTCATTGCAGCGAATAAAAAATTATATCCGATTTTGAGAAAAATTATTGATCGGGCGGCTGAATAATTCGTCGCATTTTTTGTGTATCATCTTTACATTCTTCGCTGCAGCGACGGCACATTCTACACCGGCATCACGACGGACTTAGCGCGTCGTTTGGCAGAACACAATTTTTTTAAACGCGGCGCGAAATATACGCACGCTCGACGGCCGGTACAATTAGTGTACACCAAAAAATTTCGTACAAAATCTGCGGCGCTCAAGACCGAATTTAAAATTAAACAATTGACGCGGGAGGAAAAAATTCTATTGATTGCAAGGGCGACGGCCTGTTGACACCGATCCACAAATATGAGAGCATCATAACAACCTACAACGCTGGCCGCGCGGGCAGCAGCAGATGAGGAGAAGATGATGAGCACTCCGGCACCAGAAGATTTGTTGCTCGTGGATCTGCTGCGCGCAGCAGGTGAGCGCGTGAAGACGTACGTCCGTGAACGGGGGGTGACAGTTGACGCCGCCATCGCAGCCGCCATTGTGTTTTATGGCGGCACAAGCCAACTCAAGCGCCCGCTCGAATCCCTGCGGGAGTTTGCGGTCAGGCACAGGTTCGCGTTTTTGACCGTGCTCATTCAGGATCAGGATTCGGCGAAACGTGCGGCGTTTCTGATCCTCGTCCGCGATGAATTCGCGCTCGAGCGCAATCACGATGGCGATGATGGCCTTGGCACGCCCACAGCCGACAACGGGCTGCACCATTTCGGCCTGCTCGTGGACGCCAAGCTCACGCAGCTTCTTGAAGAGCTTCCACGCGGAAGGCAGATGAGCAACGAAACGCTTCCGGTTCCGACGTAGTACACCGCCGCTACCTGCGCCCCCGCATCAACTGCAACACAGCTGGTTCGGGGGCGCGATTTTTTTATCCACAGAATTTCGGATAACTCTGGGGTTGACAAAACATTGTTTTTGTGGAACCCAGTAGTATGGCGACTTTCAAAAAATAAAGTCGCACAATTTATTTTCTATGGCTTACTACAAAAAAGTACGCTTGTTTGGATATTGGGTTTGCGAACATGGAAAGGGCGGTTTTGGGAAAATATATTCAGGTATTACTGGACAGGATGCGGTAAATTTTTTACTGTGTGTTAAATCTGGAGAAATAAGAAATGCGTTTCAACATCCAGCGCTTGGTTTTATTGATCTTGTATATGGCGAAATGGGAAAAACAGGTTTTGGACTGGCGCACATTCTTGAAAAGCATCCAGAAATTATTTCTAATCTCCACCGGTTCGTAATCAATAGTAAAATTGTGAGTCAGTTGCCTGATCGTACAATTTTGTTGTATGAGCCAGACATCAAGTCGATCATTAGCTTGACGTGGCACGAAGTAGATAAAAAATGGCTCGTAACAACGTACCAAAGAATTTTTAGTGCCATTTAAAATGGCTGTGGCCCGCC
>MFQD01000034.1:4498-5012 GCA_001782975.1 Candidatus Magasanikbacteria bacterium RIFCSPHIGHO2_02_FULL_50_9b | reverse complement strand
AAAAAATACCTTGTCAACTTTCTGTTTTTGTCTGTAGTTCATGTATTGACATCCCACTATTTTTATGTTGTAATAGTTCAAATTCCTCGAGGACGCTGCTACTCGAAGAATCAGCAATTGCAGCAAATGAACCGATGCCCGCATGCGTGCGGGCGGTGAGGCAATCCATGCGAGTCGTACGCGATGTTCCGAAGCACCCAGTGCTCTTCACTGCTGGTCTGTTCGTCTGTGCCACCATCCTTTCCTTCTGCATGAGTGCGGGGTCCGATGGCGAGCCGCCCTACATGGCCACCGCGACGGCCAGCCCACAGTCCGACAACTTTCCGCCCGAGTTCCATTGCGACGACATGCGCGGCCAGAAGCCAGAGATGGCATGGTCCTCGCAGCTCGGTGCGGCGGCGGCGTGGCAGTGCGTGGACAAGAAGGAGATGCGCCCCGCTGACAAGCGTCCGCGCAACGGCAAGTTTTTGGCCTACATCGGCCATGCGCAGTACCGCGTGAGCGGCGCACACCT
>MFQD01000034.1:1741-4463 GCA_001782975.1 Candidatus Magasanikbacteria bacterium RIFCSPHIGHO2_02_FULL_50_9b | reverse complement strand
ACCCGTACTCGTGGTGCGCTTCGCGAACGGGCAGTGCAGGGGCTCCTCCCGCTTCACCGTGTTCTTCGATGGCACGTCGATCGAGCACCATTGCTCGCGCGCCGATATGGGCAACGAGACGAAGTGGGGCTGCAATACGGCTGACCTCAAGCTGCTCGACAACCAGACCGACACCGCGGGGATCATGGATCTTGCGCGACACTGATCGCTTGCGCCTTCGAATCAACTGCAACACAGCTGGTTCGGGGGCGCGATTTTTTTGCACAATCGAACACATTCTGATACGGTATGATCCGTATGCCCCACATCCACGAACTGATTGATTTCACAAACACCTGCATGATTTTGCATCCAACAGAGCCTAAGGTTCTGTTGGTGAACCATAAATTGCTCAATACATGGCTGCCAGTTGGTGGGCACATCGAGCTTAACGAAGATCCGGATCAGGCGCTGCTGCGCGAAATTCAGGAGGAGTGTGGGCTTGACGTTGAAATTTTGTCGTGCCGGCATGCGGGCGAATATGAAGACACTAAAATGTTATTGCTTCCTGAAACGCTTGACATACATAGATTTTCCGAAACGCATCGCCATATTAATTTTGGGTATCATGCCCGTGCGCGTTCGGCTGAACCGCAGCTTGCACCAACGGAGCACCACGAAATAAAATGGTTTAGCAGAGAAGAATTACAGGATTCACAGCTCAACATCAAACCGGCAGTACGCATGTACGCGCTGGAGTTTTTGGGAAAATACGTTACTGTTAGTTAATTTTTCGTCGCATCTTCTGTATCCGAATTTTTTGTTTTTTAATTTCGTGTCTCAGCCATGACTTATTCACGTGCGCAATTGGTTCGATGATTAGCTGTGGTTGTATTTGCTGCGGAGAAAATCTGAATGCGTTGATTACCAATTCCTGCGTCGCGCCGGATTGCGGCGGCTTTGCTTCATACATCCAAAAATTGATGTGTACGCGTTCGCCACCCGGTGCGAAATTATTCGCACCCGTATAGGTCCATGAATTCAGCGCCACGCCGTTTTGCATCGTTGACAGAATAATTTTTTCCGGCGACCACACGATACGCGCCGTGATCGGTCCGGTTCCTTGCGTGGTCATAAATTTTGCTTGGTTGCCCTTTGTGGTCCATGGCTGAATGTTGTACCACGTGTTCTGGTTGTCCGGATACCCCCAGCGCGAATACTCGATGTCGATTTCGTGTGTGTCATCTTGATACAAAAAAGGCGCGGCAACGACTTGCGGATCAAGCTGATCAACGCGCGATGCGATGTCAAACTCGTATGTGCCAAACCCGAGCGACGTTGGCAGCCACACTTCGCTCGATCGCCATGCGCCGTCGCGTTGCACAATCTTCATATGCAGCGCGCCATTCGTGTCGACAAAAACATCCTGTGAATTGTCAGTCCAATAATTTGGACCCGGGCCATACAATCCAGACTTAACACTCCATGTGTGGCCGCTAAAATCAATGGTGCGGCCCGCGGCGTGCGCTGCGGGGACGATGGCAAGGACGGCGAATAAAAAACTGGCAACAAGCGTTGCGGCTGCGGCAAACCATGCGCGAATGTGCATATGAAAATGTTATAACAAGTCATACGCACGCCACTGTCTTTCGGTTTCACTCTCCGTGCGATATACTGCATCTCATGCAACATTTGTCCAAAAGCGCTGCGAGTTCGTACCTGCGAAATTTTGTGTTTGGTGTCGAAGACAGCCTTGTGTCAACCGTGGGATTGCTTTCGGGCGTGGCGATTGCAGGTGTGCCGCGCGCAACGATTTTTTTGACCGGCGCCGTGCTCATTTGCGTTGAGGCCATTTCAATGGCAGCAGGCAGTTTTTTGTCAGAATATTCAGTGGAAGAGTTTGAAAAAAAATCCGAAGTGTCAGCCGGGCGATCGATCGCCGATGCGTCAATCATGTTCGTATCGTATTTTTTGTCCGGAATAATTCCACTTGCGCCCTATCTGTTTTTTGAGGCGGAAGAAGCGTTACAGATTTCAGTTGTGGCAACGCTCTGTGTGCTCTTTGCACTTGGCGCTGTTGGCGCGCGGCTCGCGCGGGTGCGCGTTTGGCGAACCGGCGTGCGTATGGTGTTGATTGGAGGCGTTGCGATTCTGGCTGGTGTTGTGGTTGGACAATTGATTGATTCACTATAAATTTCAATGCGGGGCGCGCATCGTGATTGATGCGGCTGTGTATCCTATGTTAAAAAAATTTAATTGTCAAGCTGTTAAAATCAGTCTGTTTTGGAAATTTGGACCCTAGCGGATTCGAACCGCTGACCTCCGCATTGCAAATGCGGCGCTCTACCAGCTAAGCTAAGGGCCCATAGTGTTTGAACATTGTACCGATGTTGACAAATGGCGTCAACGATTTGGACCCTACCGGGCTCGAACCGGTCACCTCTTCCATGCCATGGAAGCGCTCTACCAAATGAGCTAAGGGCCCCGGATCGAAAAAAGCGGAACCTATTATTGGTGTGGATTTATGATATCGGGATGACACGACTTGAACGTGCGACCCCCTGCTCCCAAAGCAGGTGCTCTAGCCAACTGAGCTACATCCCGAGTGAGGAAAAAACAGAGTGCTGGCACTCGGATTTATTCCGAGCGAGGGATGCCAGAAACGAGTGTGCGAAGCACACGAAGTTGCTACATCCCGAATGAAGAAGAATCGAGTGCGTGCAAAACGAGCGCTGCGCTCGGT
>MFQD01000034.1:0-1734 GCA_001782975.1 Candidatus Magasanikbacteria bacterium RIFCSPHIGHO2_02_FULL_50_9b | reverse complement strand
TGTAAGACTACCACTCATAAAGCTTTTTTGCAAACTTCAGGGGTTGTGTTAAGATGCCGACGGCACCCAGAAACAACCGCTCATCAAAACATACGGGAGGCTCACATGACGTGGTTTGCAAGCTGCACTATGGATCGTCCGTCGATCATAGCCGGTGTGGATCTGCATTTCGTCAACGGGCTTGGTCTCGCGCTGTGTATCGGTGATCCGGCAATCAGCGACGGCGAATGTATCCTGGCGCTTGTCGATGTCTCGAATCCGCCAGTCATCGACAACGGACGCGTGGTGTGTGGGAGGCTGTTGCACCTGCCGCGCGAGTTTGACGAAATCAAGAATTTCGACCTCCAGAGCGCCAGTCACACCCATTTGAAGCAGGTCAAGATTGCGAATCCAACGCTGCGGTTTGTGCTTCGTGGTATGAGTGGTGCGGTCGGCGATGATGTTGTGCTGCTGGTTGACACTCGAACGTCTCGACGGCGACCCGCGTTGTCGGCGCAATGGAATCGCGGTGTCGGTAATGCCAAATACCTCGCCACTGCCCGCTACCAGCGGAGTCGTTCTGGCGGATGGGCGATCGGGCTCATGAAGCTGCGGCCCGGTGAAGAAGTTGAAATTCGCACGTTGGCGAGCGGCTCTCGGGTGAATCATAAGGTGTTTGTGGTGTATCGAAAGCCGGTTGTTGACCACGCAACGCTGAGTGATCTTTCGGTTTGCAAGCGGCTGCGGCGTGACCACCCGGCTGTTTTGCTGGTAGACCCCGCGGAGCGTGCTGCTCACGACGCTGAATTGAAAGAGCGGCGTGCGGAGCGGGCGCGCGTTCGTGAGATCGAGCGTCAACTGCGCGCAGCAGAAGCTGCGGATCGCCAGCGCAAACTCGAGTTTCGAGAAGCGTGCGGCGTGCAGTCATTCGCCGGTATGAGCGGTGTGGTCGCCACCGCAGATGACTATGGTCCGGTCGGTGTGTCTCATACGTCCAAGGGCAAGGTGGCGTGATCGTCGAGCCTCGTGTGCATGGGCAAATCCTGTTGCACGAGGCTTGCTTTTTTTTAATCCGTTTCGTACACTTATGTTCGCGCGGGCATCGTATAGCGGTTATTATGGCTGCCTTCCAAGCAGCAGAGAGGAGTTCAATTCTCCTTGCCCGCTCCAGAAAAATCCTCACCTTTTTGGTGGGGTTTTTTCTTTCGTAGATTTTTGATGGTGACCAGAATTTTTTCTCCGAATCGCGACAGAAAAAGCTGCAAGCCGATGAGAAGGAAAACACTGACTGCAAGCAGAAGAATATTTTTTTGCGGTTCATCTGATTTTTTAGAAGCGCGATCAAGAAAAGAAATGTCCTGCGCGCTTGGCACGACAAAAAATAACTGTTCCGCGTCGTCATGCAGTCGCACGCCACGAATGCTGACACGATCTCCGGTTGAAACGCGCCGTCCATCAGCATAACGAGTTCCGTTGGCGAGCACCACATAATCAGTGCTCGATGTTGCCAGATCAAAACCTGTTTTTGATGTGCGGATAATTTCGCCAGTGAGTGAATCAAATGGTGGTGCAGTTGACAGTGCGGTGATTACTAGTTGATCTGCTGCGCTGATTTGCAATAGGAGTCGATCACTGCGAAACAGTTCTTTTGCCGTGAAATTCACCACCGTTCCACGCGTGAGGCGGGGGATCACTGTTCTGTCAGAAGTGAGCTCAACTGTTCGACCGTTGACAACAAATTTTCTGCGGCCGAGA
>MFQD01000033.1:19196-35428 GCA_001782975.1 Candidatus Magasanikbacteria bacterium RIFCSPHIGHO2_02_FULL_50_9b | reverse complement strand
CAACGACTGTGCAACGAAGTTAATCCGTTTGATGCCGCGCACGGGGAACGAAATAGCGCCCACGCATTTCAATTGCGCGGGAAGCATATGTTTCAGTCAGTGCCACGCGCGCGAAGTGTTGGCCGTGGGCCGGCTGGCGTACGCTGGATTATCGGATTTTCTGGGGCGATTGCGTTTTTTGGATTCATTGTGTTTCAAATTTGGGGCGTTGTTGCACCACCGCAACTCATTATCGACGCGCCGACCGAAGGAGTTTCCACCACAAACCCGCAAGTGGTTGTTGCCGGACATACTGCACCAGAAATCAACGTTGAAATTAACGGACAAGCGGTGTTTTCTCGACCTGACGGCAGTTTTGCACAGCCTGTTGAACTACAGCGCGGGCAAAACCAAATTTTTATCCGCGCAATGAAGAAGCACGGGCTCTTTACAACTGTGTCACGAACGATTATGCTTGAGACATCTGCGGCTGGCGCTTCCCCCCTCTCTTTTTCCCCCACGCGCGACGCAGAAAATTCCGTCAATTGATCCTTCTACCTAATTCATGAACTCATGGCGTCGATTATGGCTCCATGAGATTATTTTTTGTTGTGTTCTATGGCTCGAAAAAATGAAATAAGTGAAAAATTGCAGGCTGCACAGGAAGCGTTGGCGCAAATCCGCGAACGATTTGGTGACGGTGCCATTATGACACTGGGTGAAAGTCGCTCAATGCAAGTTGATGCGGTTTCGTCTGGTTGTTTGTCGTTGGACATCGCGCTTGGCGTTGGCGGAGCGCCACGCGGTCGCATCATGGAAATCTATGGCCCTGAATCTTCGGGTAAAACAACGCTCGCACAGCACATTGTTGCAGAAGTGCAAAAAGCTGGCGGCATCGCGGCATTTATTGATGCTGAGCACGCGCTTGATCCTGACTATGCGCGCAAGATTGGGGTGAATGTTGATGAGCTGTTAATTTCCCAGCCTGACACTGGTGAGCAAGCGCTTGAAATCTTGGAAACATTGGTGCGCTCAAATGCTGTTGATGTCGTGGTCATTGACTCGGTTGCGGCACTTGTTCCAAAAGCAGAAATCGAAGGTGAGATGGGCGATCAGCACATGGGTTTGCAGGCGCGCTTGATGTCACAGGCATTGCGCAAGTTGACTGGTGTGGTGGGCAAAACAAAAACAATCGTCATTTTCATCAACCAGATCCGCATGAAAATCGGCATTGTGTTTGGCAATCCGGAAACAACAACTGGCGGCAACGCATTGAAATTCTATTCATCAATCCGCATTGAAATTCGTCGCGCGGCGCAGATTAAGCTGGGCGAAAAAATCATCGGCAATCGCGTGAAAGTTAAAATTGTGAAGAACAAAGTTGCGGCGCCGTTTCGCGCAACTGAATTCGACATCATGTATAACGAAGGAATTTCGGTGAGCGGTGATGTGCTCGACACAGGCGTCACCTATGGCGTGATTAAAAAATCTGGCAATTCGTATTCGTATCGCGATGAAAAATTAGGTGTTGGTCGCGAAACTGCCAAGGCGTATCTGAAATCGCGTCCAGATTTGTTGGCGAGCGTGCGTGCTGATGTGCTTGAAGCGGTGAAGCAGGCTGATGTTGCTCCGGGGACGACGGTGGCAGCGGGCAAAGATGAAAACGCAGATATGCAGGATGCGGCGGAAATGCCGGGATTCGAGGGATAAAAATTGAAACCCGTCCGGTTTGTCGAACCCGCCCTGAAGGGCGGGTTTTCATTTTTACCGCTTGACAAAATCAAACAAATATTGTAACACAGGCAGTGGCAACCACTGCCGTTGGATCAACACACATGGGCGCGATCCCGTATCTTGACCCCGTGCCAATGCCAGAGAACATGCGGTATCTATTCGAATTGCGTGATCGCCTCAACGATCATGTTGCGCTGCAATTCCCGTCAATGCAGGTGCGCATGCACATCAACTTCTATGGCTGGGGAACGGCAACGTTCATCTTGCGGGACTCGAACGGCTTTAAACGCAACGGAATGACACAAACCTACATCGGCGAATTGCACGTCGATGGCAACAGCGGTTTGATTGAGCAGTGGTACACCGAAAACCTGAAGGTTGAAGTGCTTGCCGCCGTGCCGTATGAAGACGAGGCACAACTTGAGAACAAACTGCTCTGCATGATTCAGCAGCATCTTGAACGCCTGCAGCTTGAAGCTCTGGAGACCGCGGTTGACGCCATGAGGGTTTTACGATAGTATATTCCCATTGCCGCGATTCTCGTGGTGATTGGCTCCGCAGGCGCAGTACGGGGTCAGGTTCTATCAGAGAGATGCCCAAAAAGGCACGGAGGTACAAATGCGCAACGTCAACTCGCAGGCTCCGCCCGGTTCCCGTTTCCGCCGCCTCATGCTGGCGTGCATCACGACGCTGTCGATGATGCTCCTCGCCATGAGCGCGATCGCACTGCCGCCCTTGCCGATCGACTACCCAGACGTGGAAGTCGTCGGCGCGTCGCCGAGCCAGTCGTTCCAGCCCGTCCTCACCGACGTGCAGCAGCAGGGCAACAACGCCCAGCTCGAGGAGGTCGGCTTCATCATGTCGAGCACCGATGTCGTTTCGATGAATTTCGCCACGATGACGGCCAACTCGACGCGCACGTGCACCGACTTCTGCAAGCAGCTGAAGGGCAACGACGCCGTGACCTTGAACACCGGCCAAGACGGCTCGGGGTTCGTGGTTGCGCTGCCGAAGAACGATGACGCGGTCGAGCACCACTTGATCGAGTAGGGCCGAAGACCAGCGCGAGTCGGGTCTCGTGCCCGTCAAAAGAGATACCAACTCATCTCAAAATCCGCAGAGACGTCCCCGCAGCACGCAACCCGCGTGTGGGGAGTCCCACAGGAGGTACCGGCCGAAGCAGTCGCAAGATTGATTCGGCCGTGTTTTTTTATTTAGGAATTATCGCGCTCGACGTAGAGCCCGGTGTCTGTGTTCACAATGACACGCTCACCTTCTTTGATAAAAATTGGGGCAAAAACTTTGAGGCCGTTTTCGAGAATGATTTCTTTTTGTACATTGCCACTCGCTGTGTCGCCTTTGACCGCTGGCGGCGCTTCTTTAACTGTGTACGAAATTTTGCGAGGGAGTTCTGCGGCAACGGGTTGTTCGTTGTACATACACATCACCACTTCGAGACCGTCTTTTAAATACTGGGCATCGTCGCCAATCGTGTCAGCGTCAAGCTGCACTTGCTCGTACGTTGCATTGTCCATGAATGTGTAAAATGACCCGTCGTTGTAGAGGTACTGCATGTTGCAATATTGTACCTCAACAATGTCAACGGTTTCATTGTCTTTCAATGTTTCTTCAATCACCTTTCCGGTCGTCAATGATTTAATTTTGCTTCGCGTGAATGGTGTGCCTTTGCCCGGCGTGATGTGCTGCGACAAAGTGACGACAAACAGATCGCCGTTGCGTTTAATGACTGATCCTTTTTTTACTTCAGTGACTGATGCCATAATTCAAAATAATAATTCGAGTTTGCGGCACAATAATACCGCGAATCGAATCACTTGTCAAAGATGCGTTTCATCGTTAAAAATGGACGGCCAAATTCTTTTTCGAGCGACATGCGATAGAGCAATTGACGAAAACGGTAGCCGAGATACTTGAATTCTTCATCGCGCGTTGTTTTGTTGAACAGTTCGTCGAGCGATAGCGTGCCATCAGCGCGAAAAACTTCCGCGTATGACGCAGCGCGTTTTGCGAGCGAACGAATCACGCGGCGAACGAATCCGCTTCGCTGCTCTTCATTGCTATCAATCATTAAAAAAATCGGACAGGCCTTAATTTTTTGTTTGAATAGACGCGCGGCAAATCCGCCATATGATCCCATCACCCCCCACGCGCAAATGTAGTTGCACGCTGCTTCTTGACGCGCCGCAGCGACGGCCGCACGCCACGGAAATCTGAAGCGATCCCATGCACTGCCAGAACCAATGCGATAGATCGTGAGATTGCCATCTTTTTCTGTGCCAGCTGTATTGGCATGCCCCATCGTGTAGACGTCAAATTTTACATCACTCAATTCTTGAATAATGGTGCGCACAAATTTTTCTTGCAGCCCTTCACGCGGATGAAATGACGGCGCAAATACCGCAACGCGCTGCTCACGTGATAGCTTTTCTTTAAAATATCCGATTGTTTTTTCAAGTCCTTCGCGCAACTGCACTTGTGGCTCCCATGCAAGCTGCTCGCGTGCGAGCGCGATGTCTGGCTGGCGCTGTTTGGGATCATCTGTGGGCAGTGGCTTGAACACAATTTCATCTGACACGCCAACCATATCGCGTACTGTTTCTGCAAGTTGTTTCACGGTGAATTCGTTCGGATTGCCAAGATTGACAGGGCCAATAATTTTATCCTGTTCCATCATCGCAAGAATTCCACGAATCAAATCGTCGACGTATTGAAAACTACGCGTGTTTGATCCGTCGCCATACACGGTGAGCGGATTGCCTTGCAACGCTTGCACAACAAAATTGCTGACCACGCGCCCGTCGCCCACGGCCATGCGTGGGCCGTAGGTGTTAAAAATTCTGATGACGCGAATGTCTGCGACGCGTTCGCGGTGATAATCAAAACAAACTGTTTCTGCAGCACGCTTTCCTTCGTCGTAGCAGGCGCGCGGACCAGTGCAATTCACATTTCCCCAATACGATTCTGGTTGCGGATGCACACTCGGGTCGCCGTATACTTCAGACGTCGATGCTTGCAAGATGCGCGCATTTTTTTTGAGCGCGAGCTCGAGCATGTTTTTGGTGCCAATCACATTTGTTTCCATCGTGAACACAGGATCATATTGATAATGAACAGGCGATGCGGGGCACGCCAGATTAAAAATCCAATCAATTGATTCTGTGATGGCAAGTGGCTCAATGATGTTGTGCTCAATGAGTTTAAAATTTTGGTTTATTTTCAGATGCGAAATATTTTCTTCAGAGCCAACAAAAAAATTATCAACACAGATGACACGCATTCCACGATTCAAAAGCTGCTCGCATAAATGTGACCCAATAAACCCTGCCCCGCCGGTAACTAATGCTGTTTTCATAAGTGAAGATCAGTATATCATTGCGCTTCGAATAAATCTCGACATGGCCAAAAGATCACGTCATTGATATCGCGCTTGTCTTCGAGCAACATGATAAGCCGGTCAACGCCAACGGAAATGCCGGCTGCTTTTTTAATGTGTGGCAAGAGACGCAAAAATTCCTCATCGATTTCAAATGATTTTTTTCCAAGATGAATACGCTCCTGCTGTTCAATTTCAAATCGCGCGCGCTGTTCCGTGGCGTCTGTTAATTCTGAAAATGCATTTGCGATTTCAAGTCCGCCAATGTAGCACTCGAACCGTTCAGCGACGTGAGGGTCACTGGTCTTTTTTCGCGCGAGTGCTGCCATTGACGCCGGATATTCTGTTAAAAAAATTGGATACTCAAGATCGCGAAATTTTGGTTCAACCTCGTTCATGAAAATTTTGTAAAATTCATCTGGATTTTTTTCCGCTAATTCGAGCGCATCATCGCGGTGCGCAAATTCTTTGAATGCCTCGACGACGGTGATTCGTCGCCACGGTCGTTGCAGATTGATAGTGCGATTCTGGTATGTAAGTTGGTCTGGTGGTGTGTTCGCTTTGGCGGAGGGGCCAGCAACCGCTGACGCGAACACACCACCAGCCACCATCTCACACACCAGTGTCTCAACATCAGTCATCAAATCCGTGTAATCGGCGCCAAGTCGATACCATTCAATCATCGTGAATTCTGGATTGTGAGTTCCACCAAAATCTTCGTTGTTGCGAAATACTTTACCAAGCTGAAAAATTTTTCCGAATTCTGGCGCCTCGCCAAGCGCCGCCTTTGCTAGTAATTTTTTCATCGCATATTCCGGACTGGTGATGAGATAGCCCGGATGCGCGCGACCGGCCGCATCTTCAACACGCGTTTCAAATGGATCCAAAAATGGCTCTTGCCCGGGACACGCAACAATGAGAGGCGTATCAACTTCGGTAAAACCCCATGACCAAAATAACTCACGAATTGAGCGCAAATAGTGCGTGCGTTTTTGGAGAGTCAGCCAATGCATAGTATGTGAGCAACACTAGCATACGCGTCTCAATTAATCAATATTGGATCAAAACAAAAAAACACCCGCATCGCTGGTGAGCGACTTGGGTGCTGTGGGGGGTTTCCCACGGATTCGTTGCTGTCCTCCTGTCAGAGGGGATGGAACGCTACTCGCCGTGCTTCGCGAACGTGTAGCACACCCACAGGTGCATGAACAACGCGAAGATCGCCACACCGACGATGGAGAACCGCACGCGGTTCATGACGTCGGTGCTCTCGGGAGCCAGATCAACCGCGATGTATCCGAGAAATCCGATGACAAACACCAGTGCCACGAACATCGCAAATCCGAAGAACCAGAGGAACACTTTGAGAATTTTGCTGTCCATGTTGATTCCTCACTGAACTGGTTTGATTAAGAACTGAGGGCATCCTGCCCCCCGGCTCCGGGCAGATTTTCATCCACCCGCGGCCGGGGCTCTGATGCCGGGCGTAGCGCATACCCCAGACAAGCATGAAATAGGGTTCGTTTGGCTACGAAAACTAGAATATCACAAGGTTCAAATTTTGTCAAGCCTCACTATACACTTTGATGACTTTTGGCTAAAAATGGCTACATTTCATTAAAAATGGCACTTTTTTACAATGCATTTTAAAAAATAATCTACAGATTATTTACTGTGCGTAAGGTTCGCATTGACAAACACTGTCTCATGTGCTATTCTGTTCTTACGCGCGCCGGATCGTCCGGTGAGTGTAGTAGGTAGATCAGAAGATCAGGAGGGAACCATGGCCGGAGGCGGATAGTCGCCACACGGCCGAGCGCGCGGCTCTCGCGTGCGCTCGGGAACTGGCCCAACGCTCTACAGGCATGGGCCGCAACTTAGCCGACAAGACCACCGGATCTGTGATTGGTCAAACGTTCGGCAGCCGTGTCACACGCGCATATTGACTTGCAGGCAACTGCAGGTCGACTCGCGCGGCGTGGCACGGCATTTTTTATTTTTTTGAAATTTGATCAAACAACGCACGCATCGCATCACTCAAATCTTTGCTTTCAATTAAAACCATGAACTGTTTGCCCCGCAATACGGATAATGCAACTTTGTTTTTATACACTGAAATGTCCGCTGCGAAATCATACTTGGCGTGATCAAGCGCAATTTTTAATTCCACAGGACCGGTCCACACGCCGCCGTCATCCGGCAAAACGCCAACAACTCGAATCGTTGGGTTGACTTTTTTCGGTCCCTCTTTCTTCAAAAACGCTTCACGTTTTTCCGGTGCATATAAACTCCGCACCGCAACCATGTTTGTCACCACATCGAGCTGCTTGGGCATCTCTGCCAAAAAATCATCCTGCAATGCGTTCAGTGCATCCGGTCCTTCATAGACTTTGACAGCCGGCTTCTCCCCGCCCTGCAGCAACGAAAGTTCATCAACACTGTCTTTAATATCTTCGAGCGTTGATTCAATGGCTGCAACATGGCGTGAGACAACCTCAATCAATCGCTTTGGTGGTTCTGCGTGATAAAGTGTGCGCTTGCCTTTGGTTACTGTGGTGACGAGACCCTGCAAAACGAGACGCTCAATAGCTGCATAGGTGGTCACCCGCGACACACGCGCCTTTTTTGCAATGTCCTGTACCGTCGCCGCACCCAATTCGAGAGCAGCAATGTAGACACCAGATTCTCCTTCAGTAAAACCAAGTTTTTTGAGTAACGCTTTCCAGTCTCGCATATAAATTTCGTTAGTGCTGTTGTAGAGATGATTATAACACAAACCACCCCATTTCTTTTGAGGATCGTCTCGGAGGCGAGCGAGCTTGGTGTTTTGTGTGGAGCACAAAACGAGCGAGCCGAGAGACAGCGCGCGCCGCCGCTGGAGCGGCGCGACGCGTGATCCGAAAAGAAAATGGGGTGGTTTTATTTGTGATTACTCTGCTACGTACGGCAACAACGAAAGCTCACGTGCAACTTTGATTGATCGTGCGACTTTGCGCTGATGAATTGCACACAGCCCCGTGCGGCGGCGTGGCGCAATTTTCATGAACGATGAAACAAAGCGGCGCAGCGTCATGGTATCGCGCGGTGAAACATCCTCGATGTTTTGTACGCAAAAATAACACATTTTTGCTTTTTGTGGCGCTGCTGGTTTTTGTTCTCGTTGTTTATCTCTTGATTTTTTCATCATACCTTAAAATGGAATGTCTTCAATTTTGATTTCATCGTCTGTGCTCGTGATTGGCACTGCAACTGGTTCTTCAGAACCGCCGCTGCTGCCGACCGGTCCGTGTCCGCCGGCACCGCCACCTGAACCACCTGCGCCCGACACGCCAGGACGATCCAAAATGATCACACTCTCCGCAATAATTTCCGTGCGGTTTCGTTTTTGGCCTTCCTGCGACGTCCACTCACGTGTCTGCAAGCGACCTTCTACATATGCTTTGCGCCCCTTTGCCAAATACTGAGCGCAAATTTCCCCAAGCTTTCCCCACACGACAATGTTGTGGTACTCAGGCTTCTCAACTTTCTGACCTGCCGCGTCCTTGTACGAATACGTGGTCGCGATGCTGAATGAACAAACGGTCTGGCCGTTCGGCGTTGTGCGCGATTCTGGATCGCGAGTCAAGTTGCCGATGACCTGTGCACGGTTGAGATTATACATATCCCCCTTTTGAATTACACTGCGGGCGTTAAATCACCCTGAAGCAGTTGATCAAGTTTTTTATCGATCTCCTCGAGATCAACCGGCTTATCGTGAGCCGGGGCTGGTTCTGATTTTTCAACGTGGCCTGCAGCAAACAGCATTGGTGCTGGGCTGTGATCAGCGCGATCACCCGTGTTGCGTTCGCCACCACCGCGACGATCATCGCGTGCATTCTCGCGCTCTTCACGCTCGCGTTCTCGCGATGCTTTGATGAGTGCAGTGTCTGCGATTTAATGCTGACGCTTCAAGCGTGCTGCATTAAATGATTCGAGCACAAATCGGACAACTTCTTTTGACAGCTTGAGCTTTTTTGAAATCACGCTCGCGCTGCCTGTTTCACATTCAAATGTAAACGTTTCGATGTGACCAAATTTGTTGCCATCGATTTCGTACTGAAGTTTGTGCTTGCCCAACTGGCCGCGTTCCGGAGTGACCGCACCCGCGTCAGTGAGTAATTTTTGTACGCGATCTACCGCAAGTCCCAAATCTGTGTCGGAAATGGTGCCGCTAAAAACCGCTGTTAATTCGTATTTACGCATAGTTTCTCGTGGCACAATGGTAACAGAACGCATTTTTGCTGTCAATAGCGCGGTTGGGATATACTACTGACGCATTTTATTACTATGGATTTGAAGCGACTACGCATGGTTCGGGACGTCTGTCCGTTGCTGCATCCGCACCATGCGTCAATCACGGCAAGCCGCTGGATCGTGCCTGTTGCGGCGCGACATCGTTCCGTGGCGGCATTTGCGCACGGCCACACCGTAGCATTGTTTTCAAATCGATTGCTCACCTGGCACCGCAGTTTTACCCGCACTGCAGATGAACCGCCGCCGTTTGATCCACCTTCTTTCATCTATATACACGAGTGGATGCCGGACGTGGTGCCGCGTGTGCCGCACGATAATTGGCGCGGCTTTGGATTTTCTCAAAAACAAGGCGTTGCTTTTTTAAAAACCGACGTTGATTTCACCCGCGACTGGAGTGCGCAAGCGCGCCGGCAGTTAAAAATTTTTCAGCGCTCGGGCGCACAACTACGCCTTGGCACACTCGAAGAATTTGTGTCGAGCAGCGCACGATCCTATTTGCCTGAAGCTGTGTTGCATCACACAATCGACCAAGCAACAACGGTGCGCGCGGAGCATCCAGAAGATCTTGAGGTGCTGGTCGCTGCAGATGCGGGGGGCGAAGCGCTTGGATTTTTTATCGCGGCATATTGCGCGGAAGTTGCGCAAAGTTATTATGTCGGCGGTTGCTACACCGCAGCTGGCGCGCGCGTGCATGCGATCACCGGCCTTGTTAATTGGTGGTTTGAACGATCAATCGCCCGCGGCCTCGCGAGCGTTAATTTTGGTGACATGTGCGGACCGCGTGCTATTTCGGTTGATCCATCAGTCGGCTACTCAAATTTTAAAACTCATTTTGGCATTCATCGTGTGTGGCGGCCACAAACCTTGTGGAAAATTCGCGTTCGTTTATTTGGATTGCAAGAAACTGCGGAGCTCGAAGGAATTGAGGTGTATTAATATGGATGTTACACGACTCACGCGCGTGCGCGATGTGTGCCCGTTTGCACCAACAGCGCATCACTGGATTTTTGCAACGCGTTGGATGGCGCGCGTCACCGCGGGGGTGGCGCCTATTGAATATTTTGAAACCGGATATACGGTCACGGTGCTCAAAAATCGATTGATCTGTTGGCGACGCACGTTTACGACTGGGAGTGGTGCGCCGTCCGTTGCGACGTCTGATTCTCTATTTACCATACACGAATGGTGTCCGTCGGTCTGGCCACAACCGCGTGACCGACGTGGGTGGCGACGCTTCGGGATGCAGCACTGCGAGGCAATTGTTTTCTTGTCTGAAATTGATCGCGAAAATTTTGCGCGTTCGTGGAGCGCGCAGGCGCGACGGCATCTGGTCGTGTTCAAAAAAAATTCCACGATTGCGCTTCGGCTCGGCACTCTTGCAGATTTGGAAAACAATATTGGAGAGTCACAAGTGCCTGCTCGCCTGCATCCAGTTTTTTTGAATTGCGTTCGACAACACCTCGTGGTGCAACCGGAAACCATTGAAATTTTGGTTGCGGTGCGCGCGGCAACGAATGAGGTGCTCGGCTGTTTTGTTGCAGGCAACTGTGCGGAGGCGCGACAAAGTTATTACCTCACCGGATTTTTTCGGCGAGGTACTGAAAAAATGCAAGTGATGACCGGACTCGTTGCGTGGTGGTTTGAGCGCACCATTGCCCGAAACTTTTTGACGCTCAATTTCGGACATTCGACGAACGGATCGCTGCTTTCGCGAACGGAATCTGGTGTTGGATACTCAATATTTAAAACGCATTTTGGTGTGCGCCGCGTGTGGTGGCCGGGGAGTTTTTGGAGGATATTGTGATGTTGGTAACAATAATTTTTTAATACACCTGATCGTGTCTACCAATATCGAGAAACAAAATGATGGTATGCGAATCTTTTTCTTCAAAAATTATTCGCACTTCATGTGTAACCGAAATTGCTCGTCTCCCATTCATTGATCCGTGCAGCACATGATTATGTAAACGCGGATCAAATGGATTTTCTTTAAAAATCTGAATGGTGCGTTCTGTTAATCGTTTAATAAATGGACTCAACCTATGAAAACGCTTGAGATAGACGCGATGAAAAAATATGTGCATACCCCCCTTAAGTAATTCTACAGTTTTCTTAAAAACTTAATCGCCTCTTCGGGGGTAAATGGTCCAATAATATTTTTTCCTTCCGCCGCTTCTTGAGAAGCCTTTAATATTGCGCGCTCGCGTGCCGACGTTAATCCATTGACCGTTACTTTCATTGTCCCTACCTTGAGTTTATTCATATGTTTTGATTTTCCCATAGATGATATGTAGTGTCAACGGTGGATAGTTGGTGGATAAATTCAGTATATCATTCCCCCCAACGTGATGAGCCGGCGGATTTTTATTCGCCCAACTCCGGATACTCCACTGCCATCTGCGTAAATTTATCAATTTTATACACCTCATTCACTTCGATCTGAAAAATTAGATCTTTAAATTCATGTTTGAGTGTGCGGAGTAATTCGCGCAGTCGCGCGCGATTCTCAATTTCAATATCAACCATGAGTTGCCATTCGCCAATGCAGCGCACGTAATTAATAATGTTCGGATGCGTGGCAAAATATGCAAACAGTTGCTCCGCGCGCGCAGAATTAAATTGCACAATTTTAAATAACACGCGGTACAAAACAATTCCCATTTTTTCATGATCCACGGTGTACGTAATTTTGCTGATGACACCCTCGCGCACCAGACGCACATAATGTTTTTGCACCAAGCCCGCAGTCACCCCACACTTTTTTGCGATGCGGGTGAATTCCATGCGGCCATCAATTTGCAAACATGACAAAATTTTTCGATCGAGCTGCGAAAGTTTAATTTCGCCTGGCGCGCCGCCTGACATTTTTTGTTCACCTGATACATTTTCACCACCGATTAAATATGTGCGCGGAAATTTATGAAAACTCAATCCAACAACCAAATCACTATGTGCGATGTACTGACCGTATTTTGCAAACACGTTTTGTAGGACGGCGTTGTGCTCAAACACATCGCGCCCAATGATGCCGAGCATGACATCCGCGTAGCCATCAGAGCGCATCACAATTGGAATGTTTTTATTGGCGCGAAAATCTTCATACATTGCCGCCTCGGCTTCCTTTGTGAGCCCCGCGAACTTGAGCCAATACCCCCAAAATACGTGGTAGCCGGCTTTGTCATAATCAATAAACGCCCAAAAATGCTTAATAATGCCTTCATCCTGTAGCTTTTCCAGATGATATTTCACCACCTGTGGGCTAGTTTCAAGTGTTTTGGCGATCTCTGTATAGCTTTTTCGACCATCCTTATCAAGCTCAAACAAGAGTTTTTTATCAAATTCGGTCATATTTATTTTTTAAATCTTATCATATTTTTATTAATTTGTCAATTTTTATTAAACTTTTTGGCTAATCTTATTGACATTTTCGCCAAAATGATGTATAGTATTCCGTCACGATCTGAAACCCAGACGGTTCTGGGTAGAAGACGGGACGAACGATCATTCAAAACTAGGCAGCAATGCCTGAAATAACAAGGGGATGTCATGGTTGTTGAAATTCTCATCTATAGCTACGACGACAATAAGCGGCACGCCGTCGAGGGCGGAGCCGAACTGGCCTTCGGTCCCTTCGAAAGTGAGAATTTAGCGAAACAGTGGCTGCATCAACACGGTTTTCGCTCAAAGTGGGGTCATCTTAACTTCTACATGCGGCTGAAAGACGAGCCAGGGAAGATGGATCTGGCCGCACAGATCCGCCTTCTCAGCCTCACTCCTCCCTCTGGGTTTTATCCATGGTAGCGGTGGGTAACCCTTCTCCCCATCTGTCACGCTTGAGCGCATGCTACTCGCGCTCGTGTGACAGATGGGAAACTTTTCCGAGTCATCAACGCAAAACTGGTGGCTCGAAAAGGTCGAAACAATAAATCAACTAACATAACCTATGGAAAAACAAACAAAAATTGTTGCTGCAGTGATTGTTGCGGCGATCGTGATTGGAGGAATTTTTTTTATCCAACGCGGCGCGCAAAAAACATCGCAGCCGGAAAAAATCAAGATCGGTATCGTAACAATGACCACGGGTAATCTCGCGTTCCTCGGTGACAACGTGGTGAAAAGCGCGCGCCTTGCCGCTGAAAAACTTGGCCGCGCGCAGGATGACTACATCATCCAGACGACGTGGGTGATCACGCCGTGAAACATAACGCACCGCACCGAATCGTTGAACAACGGTTTGGTGCGGTGCGAATTTTTTTTGCTCGCCGCAGCACTTTATCGATACCCACTACCCGATTTAACATGAAAATTTTTTGTGAAACTACGTGTAATTTTTTCAGCTTTTACGCGGCTCCGTGTAATTGAAAATTTAATTTTTGCAGGCAGCGCTACCAGTTGTTCAAGTGCGGCAATTGTTTCTGTATCTGCGTTTGAATGTTCGGCATAAAATTTTTCGAGTCGCTCTGTGGTGCGTTTATCATACTGTGCTTCAATCACAAAATCGCCAATCACATTTAATACAATTCCTAAAAAATTTGCCCGTCCGCGAAACAGCGGCTCATCGCGCATGTGGTATTGCGACATGGTATTATCAAAATCTTTTGCAATCGCACGATCAAGCGGGGTGTGATGACCGACGGTAAACAAATATTTAATTCCACGCGATGTCATAAAATCGCGCAATACCAATTCTTCTTCACGTCTTCCGAGCAACCACCAACAATGCGACGCGTACGCATACCACCGATCGAGTGATGGAAGCGCTTCAAACAAAATATATAACACATGATTCCAAAAAGCATCGACTTGTACCGCATTCTTAAATGAATATGTGATTCGGTCACCATCTTGCAGCTGCAAAAAATGTCCGGATCCAGCCCGTGGATCTCGGTATGCGTGCTCTGCCAACGAAGTAAACGAATCCAGTTCTTGCAACCATCGAATATTGAGCATGGTTTGTTTACGCTCCATAAACACAATACCGCTGGCGCGTAACGCACGAAGCGCTTTATAGATACCCTGCAACGTAAGTCGTGGATTTTTTTGCTGTAATCGATTAATTAATTCACCATTCTCAAGTTGCCCTTGTTTGAGCTCACGAACAATTGATTCACCGAGTCCTTGGGTTGGAAAGGTGAGCATAATTTAAACCATTAGTTTAATAATGGTGCTTAATATATCAAAAAATTGAATATTTTGTCAAATTCTATATAGTGGCACAAAATCTTCGTCCACTATGGACCTACCACTACAACAAACAGACGTAATGCTTGCCGAAAGTGAGCCACCAAAAATCTTGCCACGCATTCTCAAGCGCTTTGATTTGGTGACCATTTATTTTGCCATTATTTTTGGATCCTATGGTGCGGCGCAAATGACGTCGCATGGATGGGCGGGTATTCCGATGCTGCTGCTTGCCACAATCACGTTTCTGATCCCTTGTATGCTCGGCGCATTTGAACTTGGAACACTTTTCCCGAGCGAAGGCGGCATTTATGTTTGGACTCATAAAACATTTGGTGCAATCCATGGCTTCATTGCAGGATGGTTATCGTGGGTGCCGATCTTCTTGCTCGTACCGCTTGATGCCTCCGTCATCATTGCACACCTACAATATGCACTTGGTCAGGAGTGGAGTTTATTCGCTCAAGTTGCCGCACAAATTGTTTTTGTGTGGGTACTGTTTGGAGTTTGTACACTTCGCCTCCGTATTTCGCTGACCGTTGTAAATATCATGTTCTTTGTTGCAATGGGAACGGCTGTCACCGCTCTCATTGCTGGACTCATGCATGTTGGCGGCGCTGCAACGCCAATTACTTCTGACATTTATTCATTTGATCTCTCAAAACATGGCGCGCTTTTTTCTGCGGCCGTGTTGTGGCTACTTGGTGCAGAAGTGCCGTTCAACATGGGCGCGGAATTTTCTGAACACAAAAAAACTGCACGAACCATGTTCCTATGGGGAACAGCTACGCTACTCGTCGGATATATCATTGGCATTATTGGGATCTTGCTCACCACTGACGCATCAGCCGTTGATGCAACAACGGGGCTTGCCCGTGCCGTGACTACACTGTCGCCAATCGCTGGCACAATTGTTTCTATTGGAATTTGCTTTGCTGTGTTTGCCCAAGCAACATCAACAATGAACGCATACTCACGCTTGTTATTTATTGGTGGAATCGAAAAACGCGCGCCGAGCGTCATGGGAACTGTGTCGGAAAAAAATAAATCGCCATGGCCTGCACTATTGGTACAGGCAGCAGTTGCAACCATGGTTATTCTTGTATTTGCAACGCAAACCACGTCCGCTGTTACATTTAATTTGTATCTTGCGGGATTAGTTGCGGTATGGTGCGCATCGTTATTCTATATCTATCTTGGCTTGCTGCGAGCACGAAAATCCTTGCAATCATTGTATGCAGAACGCGCCGCTACTGTGTGGAAAATTCCCGGCGGACGAGTTGGCTTGTGGCTTACCTGTGCGGTTGGCGTTGTGTTCAATGCGCTCGCAATTTACTACGTCTTTGCGAAACCGTGGGTTGACGGAATTTCTGTTGACGGCTGGCGCGCATGGCTCGGCGTTACCAGTTGTCTCATCATTCTCATCGGTGTTGTCGTGTTTTACGTAAGCCGAAAAAAATAACAGCTACGGTGACACATACATTAACGCATCAGGAGAATCAATATTGACAAAACCAATATGAAAAGAAAGAAAAACCGTACCCGGAACTGTGCCGGATAAAATATCATTTACGGTAAGGCCTTCGGGAACAGATGCGCCCCGCTGACCAACGGATGAAAAATTGTGCACTGCACGGGCTGGCATTATGAT
>MFQD01000033.1:17439-19136 GCA_001782975.1 Candidatus Magasanikbacteria bacterium RIFCSPHIGHO2_02_FULL_50_9b | reverse complement strand
CGGATGGGTGTGCGCCCTGTCTTGCTCTTCTGCACCTTGCGGAAATCCAATCAGCAAGCGCACTACCCCACCTTGAACACAATTTCGTTCAAGTTTTGTTGGCATGAATTCATAATTCACATCCTCGGCAGTCGCAAAAAAACTGTTAATCATTTCCAAATCAATTTTACAATGCATTTCATGCGCACCCGCCGCCCACCGTGCCTCCGCAATACTCTCCAAAATTTGAGCAGCCGCAATACTTTCTGCTGCAGATGAAAAATGTAAATTAAGAAGTCCATTCAGATTAAATTCTGTTTGCACGATACTCCGCGGGAGTAAGCTCTCCAACTTTTGTTGCATTTCACCGTGTGCAAGAATTTTTTCAACATCAGCCAGCACCTCTCCACGATTCAAAAAATCCAGTGGAACAAGATTAGTAATAAGTTGAGTGGGTTTAATTTCATTTTTGATGAATGTCATAGTAAACCAAACGATACAACAAAATTATTAAAATGTCAACCAGAATATGACAATCTATAGACAATTTAAACTAAAATTTGCATTTTATTTGTTAAATATGGTATTATTTTGATATTAAAAAATGTAGATTTTATATCTACAATTACTATGAAATACTCCACTGAAGAATTAAATCAAATTCTGAAGCACTTTGGTTGCACCACACGCGATATCAAAGTTTATTTAAAAGCGCTTTCATTTGGTCCCGGAACTATTCAGCAATACGCGCACTCATTTCATGAAAATCGAATTACCGTACATAGTGCCATTGAACGGCTCATTGAAAAAAAACTAATGTTCGAAAGCAGAAAGGGTAAGCGCCGCATCGTTGCAGCCGCAGACCCAACTATTTTTCAAAAGATGTTGCAGCAGGAAAAAAATGAGATTGGCAATATCGAGCCGTCTCTTGCGGCTGCGGTGCAATGGCTTCAGGGTATTAAAAAAATTGACGCAAGTACACCGGCTGTAAAATTTTATGAAGGTATTACCGGATTGAAACACATGCTCGAAGAAAGTTTGGAGGCAAAATCAGAGGTGCTTGTTTTTACGTATGTTGATATTTTTGCCGATCTTTTGAACAAAAAATATCTGGAAAATTATTATGAGAGACGCGCAAAACTTGGTATTCACACGCGGCTTATTTTTCCGAATGCTGAATTTGGCAAACAGATTTATTCCAGAGCTGAATCATTTAATATGAAAATTAAATTTTTACCAGGTATCGCGCGCTGGAATTCTGGATTCTTTTTATGGAATGATGTGCTTGCGATCCAATCTTTTACCGAAGGGAAGGTAACCTGTACCATAATTCAAAATGAAGACATTGCACATTTTTTTCGCAACGTTATTTTTCCGCTGTGCTGGGAGGGTAGCAGAGAACTCTCACGCGGGCAGACGGCGTTTCGTTCAGATTGACAAGCGCACAGCATTGTCAAAAACCAATTTCCCTGCTACACTCTCCCCACTATGGGATTACAAATCGGCATCGTCGGCCTCCCCAACGTCGGCAAATCAACACTGTTCAAGGCGCTCACCAAAAAACAAACATTGATTGCGAATTATCCGTTCGCCACGATTGATCCATCTGTTGGAATTGTTGAAGTTCCGGATCCACGGTTGGCACCTTTGGCGGCTGTGTCAAACGCGGCGCGGATTGTGCCGGCGACCATTGAATTTGTAGATATCGCAGGGTTGGT
>MFQD01000033.1:1196-17394 GCA_001782975.1 Candidatus Magasanikbacteria bacterium RIFCSPHIGHO2_02_FULL_50_9b | reverse complement strand
CGTCATTAATTTGGAATTGGCGCTGGCGGATTTGCAAACTGTTGATAAGCGCTTGGACAACGTGCGCAAAATGATGAAGTCCGGCGCAACAAAAGAAGTTGGGGCGCATGTTACATTTTTGGAACGTGTGAAAAGTGCGCTTGAACGCGGCGCGGCGGCACGCGATGTTGAAACGTCGGACGAAGAAGCGCCGTGGCTGCGCGAACTTTCGCTTTTAACCGCAAAACCAATTTTATATATTCGCAATGTTGATGAAGGATTTGTCGCGGCCGACGCACATCTGCATTCGCCCAACGAAATTTCTATCAGCGCAAAAATTGAAGCCGAATTGGCGGACTTGCCCGCCGATGATGCGCGCGTGATGATGGCTGATTTAGGCATGACTGAATCTGGCCTTGACCGCGTGATTGTTGCCGCATACAAATTACTCGGCCTGTCCACCTTTTTCACGAGCGGCGAAATGGAAACACGTGCGTGGACCGTGCACACAGGTGCGCGAGCGCCCCAAGCGGCCGGCGTCATTCACACGGACTTTGAAAAAAGTTTCATCCGCGCCGAAGTTGTTGGCTGGCGCGAATTTGTTGACTTAGGCGGCTGGCCCGGCGCGCGCGAAAAAGGTGCCATGCGCACGGAAGGAAAAGAATACGTCGTGAAGGACGGGGACGTGTGTTATTTTAAGGTGGGGGCGTAAAAATTTGACACAAAATCTTCGTTCATGATATATTTATTTCACCACAAAAAAGACCCTGTTCAGGTTCCGTCCTGAATCGGGGCTTTTTTATTTTTATCAAAGTGCTCTGCGATACGGTTTAAAAACGTCATTGATATCTTAAGGCGTTTTAACAATATTGAACACTTATCTGGTGCTGCTGGTGAAATTACTGTTTGCAACGCACCGCGCTCTGACAAAAATTTTACCAGAACAGCATAATCACCGTCACTTGAAACAATAACGGCTTTTTTGCATATACCCTCATAATAATCACGCATCACATGCACTACTAAATCTGCGTCACAATTGCCTTTTGCTTTTCCTCCGCTGTAAACAACTTCTTTAAATACCAGCGTGTATCCAACCTCTGTTAAAAAATCATACCGTTCCTGAAACTTTTGCATGAACCCAACAAAATAATAGACGCGATCCGCACCATATTTGTCTTTCAGCCAAACAAAAAATTTCTGATAATCCAGCTCAATATTTTGAGCTGTAGCGGCTTTTTCCTGATTCATACCGCATAGTATAGCAAATTGCCTTGAACAAAACTTTCTTGTGGTTTATACTGCGAATCCTACAATATGGCGCGCCCACACCGACCACCACAATTCAAATTGCGCACCCGTAAATCTGCGGCTGGCATCGGATTGTATGCAGAAGAGGCGATTCCAAAAAATCGTTTTGTGATTGAATATTGGGGGAAGCTGGTGAGCGATGCGCGCGCAGAAAAAATTTTGGGGAAATATTTATTTGATTTGGAAAACGGAAAACATATTGCCGGTGGCACGCGAAAAAATATCGCACGGTACATTAATCACAGCTGCCGCCCGAATTGCGAAAGCCGAACCGTCGGAAATCGCGTGTACATTTTTTCCATCAAAAAAATCAAGGCCGGCGACGAACTCACCTATGACTATGGCGAAGAATATTTCGATGGGTTCATCAAGGAAGTGGGGTGCAGGTGTGTGAAGTGTGCGTAAAAAAATAATCGACCGAGGGAAAAATGTCCCGCGGCGAGTGGCAATTTTCTCTCACCCGTTTTATACTGTCCGCACTATGAAACAAACTACTATCGCACTTGTGCTCGCATCATCTATATTATTCATTGGCGCCGGCTGCTCATCATCAGCAGAAATTTCTGCCGAGCAGGCAAAACGCGACGCGTTAATCGCAAAAACAAAAGAGGTCGAGGCGCAGCAGGCCGCGCCTTCACCGGCATCCGCGCCCGCGGCGACCGCAGGCCCAACGGACGGCACCTACTGTTGGGACAAAGCGCCCAAGTTGTGCCACAAAATTTCATTCACTGCCGGCACGGTCGAATTGGTTGTTGGTGGCAAAGCATCAGGCGACGAATTTAAACTGACAAAAAACCCATCGGGAAAATATTCGTTCACCGCAACAGAGATTAATTCAGCAACGTTCCTGACCGTCAAGGACGTAAACACATTGGAAGTGGTAACACTCACTACCGGAACATCAGGAAGCACAACGAGCCCGGCGCAAACGTGGGTGCGGAAATGAAAAATCGCGCATGAGCTGCCTTGACAAAAAATCACGCGCGGCGTATCCTACGCACGCGGGATAGAGCAGCCAGGCAGCTCGCCAGGCCCATAACCTGGAGGTCGTCGGTTCAAATCCGACTCCCGCAATAAAAATCCTCCCACCTCGTGTGGGGGGATTTTTATTGTTGGTGCAAGGAGGATTTGAAGCCAGCCCGCGCATCCGAGTGCACGCAGGATGCGTGGCGGGCTGGCAGGCCCTGACGAACGACATGGTTCGTGAGGAAGGCAAATCCGACTCCCGCAACATAGAATCTCTCGCTTTCGGCGAGGGATTTTTTGTTATGGTATAAAGGGTTGACTCTCTGTATTAATTTTGTACGGAATTGTTTTAAATTCTGTGCTGATTTTTTCATCAGCGGCACGCGTGAATTCGATAGCAACCATCATTCCTTCCATAGTTTCTTTTGAAAAATACTGATCAAAAATAAAATTGCCGAGCGAATAAAAAATCTTTCGTCCTTTATACTCTTCCACATTTTGCACCACATGCGGATGTCCGCCAATCACCGCGTTAGCGCCGGCGTCAATAAATCGATGTCCAGCAACAACTTGTGATGCAGACCCACGCGACTGATATTCCGGTCCCCAATGCGGCATCACAATCACATAATCAGATTGTTTTTTCAGCTCGCGAATCGCTTTTTCTACGACCGGAATACCAACTTTTTCCGGCGTGCCAAATGCGTGATAGCCAATAAGCGCAATCTTAAATCCATTGCGTTCAAATACGCGCCCTGTGTAGCCCGCACGATTCAGTGGATCACCAAAAAATTCAACGCCCGCGTCGCTCAAATATTTTTTCGTCGAAACCAGACCCTTTTCCGCAAAATTGTGCGTGTGATTATTTGCAAGTGATACGATGTCAAAATGTTTCGCGAGTGGCTCCACAAATTTTGGATCAAATGTGAATGACATTGTCTGCGCGCGCTTCATGTTGAACGGCGTTGTGGTGATTGGCCCTTCCAAATTTGCGACGCGCAAATCATAGCGCGCCAATTCCGGCGCCATGAGCAAAAAAGGGTGCTCAAAATTTCCGCCGTTTCGCTTCGTCGCATTAAACACGTTGCGATCAAGCATAATATCGCCGACCACTATCATTGATAGTGTTTCTGGCACTGTTTCCGGTTCAAAACCGGCTGGCGTCGTCTCAGTATTAGCAACAATCTCAATCTGTTCCTCCGCGGCAACTCCAGCAATAGGTTGCTCGCTTACAAAAAACGCCGTGCCCGACAGCGCGGCAGACAAAACAATAACACCAACCATTGCCAAAACTTTTGGCGGTGCAATCAAGGATTTGATGGTTTCTAACATGCGGCCATTGTACCCCGCACGCCCCGATCGTTCAAGCTTTCTTTTGCTCGCCGCCAGTCGCGATCACCAGCGCAGCAACAACGCCGACCGGAACCAAAATCATGTATATAATTCCAAAAATGGTTTGCAACATGTTCACGATTCGAAACACTGCCTCACTCAAACCACCAACGTCAAACCCGCTCGCCACAAAACCAACCACTGCGTATAACACCAGATTGAGCACTAACAAACAGGGGGATATCAGCGCGCAGTACCATGCATAAAGTTTTTTTGCTGAATGATCGCGCAATGCCCGCTGCCGCAACCGACGAAAAAAGATGATTGGCGCAACGACAAACACACCAAGAATGATCAGGAGTGTCAATACACTCACAATCGCCGCGCTCACTGAACCAGATGACCCGAGTCCTCGAGGCGCTGCAATCAATTGCAGCTGCGCTTCTTCTTGTCTCGCGAACGGATTGTCCTGCTGCGCAAGCGTAGTGCTTTTTGCAATGATGTTCATATGTGGTGAATAAATGTGGTGACAGTATAACACGAAATTTTTAATACACCTCATCATGCGTTCCGATGGACTCGAAAATAACAGTGCTCGAATCCGTGAATCGAAAAATTATTCGGTAATTATGCGTGACTGAAAAGGCAAGTCTCCCTATGAATTTTCCATCTAGTTTGTGCGTGTGCAGCTTTTCATGAAACGGATCATAACGAAATATTTCGACGCGTATACGCACCTATTCGCACATGGCGATCGGCAGGCGCTTAAGCTGCCGCGCATAATGCGAAGAAAAATAAATTTTCCACCCCTCCTTTCCCTCCATACACTGTATTATTTATTGAGAATTTCCTTCACCGTTTCGCCCCGCTTCCACTCCTTACAAAGCCCGTGTTCAAATTCCCACTCTGACTGCGCTATTCCACGCAGCAACCAAAATAACTTCCACTCTTTTCGAAGACGTCTAAAAACTGCAGTGATGTTTGCGCTTGGCAGTGAAATTAGTGCGACCCCCTTTTGTGTGTTCATAGTAATGCGACTATAACGTGCACGTCGCACGCTGTCAAGCTAGAATCTCGGTCTGCGCGGCCCACGATCGCCACCGCCTCCATGCGGTCGGCCTCCGCCCCCACTGCGTCCTCGAAATCCTCCACCACCGGCGCCACCACCATGTCCCGATCGGTCATCGCGCTCTCGTGGCGGACGCTCCTGATAATCTGCTGGCGGCTCAGTCATGCGCTTGATTGACAATGAAATACGGTTTTGTTCGTCGATTTCTTTGACCACCACTTTGACACGGTCGCCAATTTTGAACAAATCATGCGGCGATTCAACACGCTGCCATGACATTTCGGAAACGTGCACCAATCCTTCCTGCTTTGGCAGCACTTCAACAAACATACCGTAGTCCTCAACACGAGTCACCACGCCATCTTCGAAAATTTCGCCAGCTGCGACAACACGCACGATGTTTTTAATCCAATCAACTGCCTTGTCGAGATCTGCACCCGGCGGCGCAGTCACTGAAACTTGGCCAGTCTGTTCAATATCAATTTTCACCCCGCACTTGTCGATAATTTCATTAATCACCTTGCCGCCCGGACCAATCACTTCACGAATCTTATCAACCGGAATCATGAACGTGATGATCTTTGGCGCGTATGGCGATAAATCCGGCCGTGGCGCTGGCAAACATTCATGAATCACGTCCAAAATTTGCATGCGTGCCTCACGAGCCTGCGCAAATGTTTCGCGAATAATGTCCGCGGTCAAGCCATCGGTCTTCGTATCCATCTGAATTGCGGTGATGCCCGTACGCGTGCCGGCAATTTTGAAATCCATGCCGCCCGGACCGTCTTCCAAATCTTGCAAATCTGTTAAAATCACATATTTGCCCGCTTTGTTTGACGCCAAACCCATTGCAATACCCGCAACCGGCGACGTGATTGGCACACCTGCGTCCATCAATGCAAGTGTCGAACCACACGTCGAACCCATTGATGACGAACCGTTTGACGACATGACTTCTGACACCACGCGAATGGTGTACGGAAACAATTCTTTGGGCGGCAAAACTGGAATCAATGCTTTTTCTGCAAGCGCGCCGTGTCCGATTTCACGCCGTCCCGGTCCGCGATTCAAACCAGTTTCTCCAACCGAATATGCCGGAAAATTGTAGTGGTGCATGTATCGTTTTTTGCTTTCGCCTTCGATACCTTGCAAAATTTGTTCGTCACCCGGCGAGCCGAGCGTCACGATTGACAACACATGTGTTTCGCCGCGCTGAAAAAAACCGGTGCCGTGTGTGCGCGGGAGCGCCGCAACTTCTGCAGCGAGCGAACGAATTTCCCGCAACCCGCGCCCGTCAACGCGTCTGCCGCGCTCAATCACTTCTTCAGTAATAAATTCCTCGACAATTTGTTTCAATTTGTTGAACGCAATTTTGCGGCGATCTTTTGAAATGTTTTCGCGCGTGAAATATGCGTCGAGCAAATCTTTCATCGTGCCGAATGCAGCCATGCGCTCTGCTTTGCTTCGTTTCGGTGAGTCATAAAAAACTTCTGCCGAGTGTTTTGCAACAAACGCGTGTGCGAGTTCCAAAATTGCCGTATCAGTGATTTCACCTTCAGGCAATTCTGCTGCGGCCGCGCTCGCGGCCATCACTCGTTTTTCTTTGCCAACAGCAGCGCGCACTTCTTCAATTAATTTAAGTGGCTCACGCAAATGTTTGCGACTGAAATCCATGGCTTCGATAAACACATCTTCCGGAACTTCTTTTGCGCCTGCTTCAATTTGTGTAATTTTTTCTGTGGTGCCTGTCACGATTAAATCGATCACAGATTTTGATTGCGCTTCAACCGTCGGGTTAATCACCCACTCGCCTTCGATTTGACCAACACGAATTCCGGCAACAGGACCCTTCCATGGCACGTCTGAAATTGTCAGTGCGCATGACGCTGCAATCACACACAACGCGTCATGATCATTCTCATTGTCATATGACAAAACAGTCGTGACCACCTGCACTTCATTGCGCATTGAATCATTAAACAGTGGACGAATGCCACGATCAACCATACGACCAGTCAAAACTGCTTCGTCCGACGGCCGGCCTTCGCGTTTAATGAAACGTGAGCCCTTGATGATACCGGCTGCGTATAATTTTTCGTCAAAATCAACGCTCAAAGGAAAGTAATCAATGCCGTCGCGCGTGCGGTCGCTCATGGTTGCGGTGCCCATCACCACTGTATCACCGTAGCGAACCGTGCATGAGCCGCCGGCTTGCGGTGCGAATTTTCCAACTTCAATCGTTAACGTGCGGCCTCCCCATTGCGTGCTAAATTGCTGTGACATATTTTTTGTTAAGCGTTACGCACCCCACGGCGCGACCGCTGATTATTACATGATTGTTCGTTTCATTCTGCGCTGGCCGCCTCCACCGCCATTGCCATTCATTGTTTTTTTCTGCTGCACGTTGCGACCAGATTCTCGCGGCTCAATGTACGCTACTGCTGCATCATTCTCTGGTTCAAGCGCAATGACATCATCAGATGCTGGTGCGTGCTGCGCGTGGCTGTGCCCACCGCCAGCGCTGCCAGTGCCACCATTTTTTATTAAATATGATGCGCTGTCATCGGCAAGATCGATAAATTGATCGACACATTCAACGAGCCGACTTGATGAGGTGTTGCGAAATGCCATGACTTCAACTTTGCATCCCTTGCCTTGGAGATATTCCACCAGCGGAATGTAGTCGCCATCGCCGGAAACCAACACAACAACGTCGAGCTTGTCGCTCATGCGAATTGCGTCGACCGTGATCCCCACATCCCAGTCAGCTTTTTTCACGCCGCTTGAAAATACCTGCAAGTCGCGCTCTTTTAATTCGATTCCTTGCAAACGCAGTGCGTCGAGAAACCGAACTTCGTGTTGCTGTGGCGTTTCAACAACATACGCAATCGCGCGCACCAATTCGCGGTCGCGAATCGCACCTTTGACGACGTTAATGAAGTTGACCTTTGCGCCAAACAAATTTTTGGCGCTGTAGTACATGTTCTGGACATCAATGAACACACCAACGCGTTGCGCGGTGTAATGAATTTGCACCGGAATTTCCGGCGTATCTGATTTTCGTGACATGAGTAAAAAAGTTAGCGTGATTTACGCCGCCTCTTCCACGACATCAACTACTTCTTCGGCTTTATCGAGCTCAGCGAACTGTTTTGCAGCCTTCAAATTTAAGGCTTTCACAAGTTTTTCAAAGCTTTGCGGATTCTCGCGCTGGAGAAAACGCAGCAAGCGACGTCGCTCACCAACTTTGCGGAGCAAACCGCGGCGCGATGAGTGGTCTTTGCGATGCGACTTCAAATGATCGATGAGTTCTTCGATTTCTGCTGTCAAAATAGCGATCTGCACTTCCGGCGACCCTGTGTCACCTGCGTGCGTGCGGAATTTGGCAATGATTTTCTGTTTCTTATTTTTATCTAACATATACCTCGCATGATAATTTCCGCGGCGTGCCAACGCGAGTGTCAGCAGCTGCGGCCGAACGTGTGGCTTTTGGCCGGTTCGGGGGAATTAAAGTGGGTTTGACTATAGCATTGGGGTGGTTTTTTGTCAAACTGGGCTGCTATTGCACCACAATCTTCCCCTCCTGCGTCGCATGACCCTCGCCACAAATCACCGAGCAATGAAATGGATATTCCCCGGGCTGCATTGGTGGCAATGTAACCACGGTTTCTTTGAGTGGTGGTGTTTCAGCATCAATGCCGAGCGCTGCCACACCAAATCCGTGCAAAAAATCGTCTTCATTAAAAATATGAATGCGAATCTTTTTGTTTGCCGGCACCACCACATTGTCCGGATCCCAGCGCCACGTCATTTTTTTGACGCGCATCGTCACATCAACGACGTCGCCACCCGAAACATACCGATACCCAAAAAACGCCGCGATCAAAACACCGACGACAACGATTACGATCGCAATTTTTGAAACTGATGAACTATTTTCCATATTTTTTTACTTTGCTCACTATTTTATCAATTTTTAACGAGCCGCACAATCTGCCGACCGATCCGCTGATCTGAACGCATATACAGAAGCGTTTTTTGATCTGGCAGCAATGGATCAATGACGAAACCCGTTCCTTCCAAGATTTCGTTTAATGGCAGCAATGTGCGCGGCGCAACTTGGAATGGCAGTGACAACACCACGCACCCCGTCGGTGTGACCACTGGCTCCAGTGCGCACAGCGCCTGTTGATACAACACGACCAGCTCGTGCATTTCCACTGGAGTGAGCTGCTCACCTTTTTTCAGCGGGCGCCCCAAAAATGGCTCACTCACCACGCAATCAACGCTCGCCGGCTTCAAATGCTGCGGCCGATCCGTTGCGTCATGCTTAAAAACTTCGCTCGTCGTTCCCGTAAGATCAAATTGTTTGCCTGCCCACGCGAGCGACGCGCGACTGTCGTCAACGGCTTGTTTCAAAATGTCTGAGCCGTACACGCGCGCGAAGCCAAGCAAAGCCGCCTCGGTCAGCGCTGTGCCAGATCCGCAAAACGGATCATACACCGTTGACGCTTCCGCTGTTCCAATGCCGAGCGCTAAATTCAACATCATTTTCGCCAATTTCGGTGGCAACATTCCGCGCTTCGCATCACGCCCTGGGCGACCATAATCGCGGAACGACCATTCGTCAAATGGCTGAACCGCAACGGTTTGACACACCAAAACTTCAGAACTGTCTTTGAGCACAGTGAGGTCAACGCCGTCAGGCGGCAATAATTTTTCAAGTATCGTTGTGGCGCTTGACAACACGGGGTCGCGGCTGATGACTGAACGCACCGGACGATCAGTTTGCGCCTGAATTTCACGCTTCAATGCAATGCCCAACCCCTTGAATTCACCCGCATTCACGATCGAGACGCCAAAAGTGACCTTGTTTTTCGCGCTGCACGACAAAATCAGGTGATCCGCAAGATGTGCAACCATTTCAGCTGGTTTCGCCGTAATTCCTTCAATAACTTCCAAAATTTTAACCACGCCGCCAAGCTGTTGCATGAGCCACGCCGGAGATTCGCTCGAATCCACGACAAAAAAACGCTCGGCAACCAACCGACCGCCGACCATCTGTGGAAATCGAGCGACTAATTCTGCCCGTGACAATGAAGGATGCGAACCAAATTGAAAAACCAATTTCATGCACCAAAGTGTAGCCCTTTTTCAAAATTTTCGCAAAAAAAATCCGACACTTGCGGGTGTACCCCTCCTTTGGCACACCTGCAAACATCGGAATTTATCCTATTTTAACGCCACATGACTCACAACGTCAAGGAAATTCAGAACTCGCCTGTCTATACTACCGTACACACTGTTGATAAACCTGTGGACAAAGTGTGTTAAATTGTGGAAAAAACGCTAATTTAAGCAAAGTGCATCCGCAATGTGTAGGCCAACTTTGACAAAACACTTTTTTTATGGTATAGTGTATCTCGTGATCGATTGGCTTGCTCGAGTCTCGAGTTCGAGAGACGCTCTAGAGGCTCGCATCCACCGAACACATATCGCTCCTTGCCTCGCGGTTACGAAAAAATAGCTCCTTGTCACTTTAAAATCGTTCCCACTTCTCTTTCCACGGAAAAAGAGCGTGAATACTGGTAGAGCATCTCGTCAGAGACGTTCCCACTCACGATTCGGTGCTACCCCGCAAAAAATGGGGTTACATAACACCACGCAGAAGGATTAGATGCGCGAACAAACAACGAACCGCAAGTAGACATCCTCGAGGTCACGTTCACACGTGCACCTCAAGTAGTGTCCGTCTTGCATCTAGGCTCGCGGCCCACCGAATATCAACATTGTTTTCGGGTGGATGCCCGAGCCTTTGTGCTTTTTAAAGGGTTTTTTGATCGCGCGTTTTGTTGACAGACTTTTTTTTTGTTCCTATACTGAATAATACTCATTCTGATTTTTTTGGCTATGAATTCACCACTCTCAAAAGAATTCCTCGCTGACATCAAAAAGGCGCTTGACGAGCAAAAGACGCGCTTGACAAACCAGCTTGCTGAATTTACCAATAAAGAATCTGGCACAGCTTTCCCGTCATACGGCGAAGGCGAGGACGAGAGCGCCGAGGAAGTTGCAACGTATGACGCGAATTTGCAGCTTGTTGACACGCTTAACTCTGAAATGCGCGATGTTGTTGATTCCATGTCCCGTTTTGAAAAAGGGACGTACGGCGTCTGCAAATATTGCCAAAAACCGATTGATGAACAGCGTTTGCGCGCGCGACCAACTTCAAGCTCGTGCGTGGCATGCAAAAAGGCACTCACGCAAGAGCTGTGAGACTGAACGTCAAAACGTGGGGTGGTTTTGGCGCTGTTGCGCTGCTCGGAATTGTTGACCGTGCACTCAAAATGCTCGTTGAACAGCCGCGCTTTGATAATTCGCCGATTGGTTGGCGTTATTTTGGCTTTGAACAATTCCACAATCCGGGCATTGCGTTTGGTTTGCCAATTCCTTTGTGGATTGTGCTGCCCGCAACCGCGGTGCTCCTGTGTGGATTGTTTGTGTGGATTCGTCACAGCAGCAGTAGTCACCGCACCACACATTTGATCGCCGGCGCGGCAATTTTGGTCGGCGCATTATCAAATGCACTTGATCGCTTGACATACGGGTACACGATCGACTATATTCGGCTCATTAACGGCATCATCAACATTGCGGACATTCTCGTCATTGCCGGTCTTGCCACATTCATTTTTTCGAAAAAACATCATTCATAATCATAACGTAAGGGGGGTATGGTTACAAAAATTTATAGTGCTGCGCTTGTTGGAATCGGCGCGCAATTGATCACGGTCGAAGCAGATGTTTCGCAAGGTTTATCGCAATTCACTATTGTGGGTCTTGCAGACACTCGTATTCAAGAGGCACGCGAACGAATTCGCGCCGCAATTAAGCAAACGGGATTTCAATATCCGTACAATTTTCGGATCACGATTAATTTGGCGCCGTCAGATGTTCGCAAAGAAGGCACTGCATATGACTTGCCCATTGCGCTTGCGGTGTTGCACAAACAATTGCGGCTGCGCGGACTTGACGATGTAGTGGTGCTCGGCGAATTGGCGCTCGATGGCTCGGTGCGGCCAGTGCGCGGTGTGCTCGCCGCAGCGCGCGCGGCGTTGCGCGCTGGAAAAAGTACACTCGTTGTTCCTGTTGAAAACGCTGATGAAGCTGCTCTTATTGTGGGGCTCATTGTTTTGCCGGTTAGCAGCTTGCTCGCTTGTACTGCACATTTTTCTGGCGCACGTATGTTACAGCCACATACAAAAAGCAATGTGCGACTTCAAACGATTAATGATCGGCGGGCTGAAGTTGATTTTGCAGAAATTATCGATAATTCGTTTGCGAAACGAGCGTTGCTCATTGCTGCAACAGGCGGTCACCACGTTGTTTTGTGTGGTCCGCCCGGCGCTGGCAAAACAATGTTGGCGCGTGCCTGTGCCGGAATTTTGCCGCAACTCACGCTCGATGAATCTGTTGAAGTCACGGAAATCTATTCATCTGCTGGTCTGGTGGCTCCCGAACATGTGCCGCTTCACGAGCCGCCGTTTCGATCACCGCATCACAGTGCCTCAGCGGCGGCATTAATTGGCAGCGTGCACAGCCGCGGCTCGGTGACCCCCGGCGAAATCACACTGAGCCACCGCGGTATTTTATTTCTCGATGAATTACCTGAATTTGCACGCAATGTGCTTGAGCAATTGCGACAGCCGCTTGAATCGGGCACAATCCATCTGGCGCGCAGCGAACATTCAGTCACGCTTCCGGCTGAATTCATCCTGATCGCCGCGCAAAATCCGTGTTGGTGCGGATACGCAACCGACCCAACACACCATTGCACCTGCACGCCGCAACAGCGTCTGTTGTATCAAAAGAAAATTTCTGGCCCGTTGCTTGATCGCATTGATTTGTATTGCGATGTGCAGCACGTTGATTTAAAAAAATTCGGTTCGCTCAACGATGCTGAAAAAAATAGTACAGTGTCGTCTGCATCACTGCGCGATCACGTTTTACGTGCGCGCGAATTTGCACGCACACGCGCAGAGCAACGACGAATCTCGAATGAGGCGCAAACATTTGCAATTCGCGCCGCGGAACAATTGCGGCTGTCAGCGCGCGGCTACACGCGACTGCTGCGCGTGAGCAGAACGATTGCGGATCTTGCGCTGCATGACGTGGTGGGTGTCGCAGAGGTGAGCGAGGCGCTGCAATATCGAGTGCCGCAAAACAGATAACAAAAATTTACCGCACATATTTAAACGGGTTTGCGCGACGTCCGTTCACCATGACTTCAAAATGAAGGTGCGTTCCGGTTGAGCGGCCCGTGGTGCCAACCATGGCGATGATGTCGCCACGCGTGACTTGCTGGCCAACGCGCACATACACTTTACTGCTGTGACCATAGCGACTCACGATGCCATTGCCGTGGTCGATCAGCACCATGTTGCCGTAGCCGGTGTTATTCCAACCAGAAAACGTAACCGTTCCATCGTCAGTTGCATAAATTGGATCCGTGTAGTCGCCGTCAATGTCGAGCCCTTGGTGGCGCGCGCTGTAATATTGCGTAATTGCGCGTCGTTTCGTTGGCCACAACATTTTTTCACCAGCCTGCAGTGTTGGGCGCTTGATAACCTCAAGCGCCGGTGGTGTTGGTTCGGGTTCTGGTGCTAGCTGATCGTCTGGTGGCGCGGCATCAGGCGCTGCTGTTTGTTGTTGCTCGGTCTCTTGCTGTTGCGGTGTCGGCGCTTCAACACGCGCAACGGAAACCGGTGGTTTCGGCTGTTCGATCGGTCGCACACCCGGCACGATCAATTGCTGTCCTTTTTTTAACGTCGCGCCAATCGTCAAATTATTTGCACTTGCGACAGTTTTCGTCGCCACATTAAACTTTTTCGCAACATCCGCAACCGTGCCGCCGCTTTTGACCGTATAAATCACACCGTCTGCAGCGAGAATGGTGATGCTATCGCCTTGTCGCAACACCGACGTTGCCTTCAAATTATTTGCCCACAACAAAGTTTCCACTTTGATCCCAAATTTGCGCGCGATTTTCGCAAGTGTATCGCCGCGCTGCACGGCATATTTTTGAATTGGCGATGTCGCTTTTTGTGGTTGCTGTTCTGGTGTTGGTGGTTCATCTGGTGTTGCCGGTGCGCGCCCCACAGCGCCACTAAACGGATACACGAATGCAACAGCCCCACCGTCGCGATACATGATTGTTGGAACTTGCTCTGCGACAATTCCTTGTGAAAACTCATCATCCTCACTCGGCACCCAGTCACTCTCACCGCCCGTAACAATGTAGGTTAACAAAACGCTGTGTGAACCACTCACCACACCGGGCTGATCTGATGCGTTGACTGAGCTCCACGTTAAAAAAAAGATTGCCGCGATTGTGTACGCGGTTACCGCCGGACGACTGGTCGCAATAAAACGGCGACGCGCCCATGCGTCTGGAGACAATTCAAGGTAGCGACGCCAGTAGCGACGAAATACTTGGTAGAGCGGCGCGATGATGAGTGGAATGGCTGGCCGCAAAATCCATGCAAAAAAACGCGCCACTGTTTGGCCAAACCAGACAATCAGGCGTTTGGCCACAACCAATGCCCGAACGAATGCGAGCAATATTTTGAACAAATGACGCTTCACAATGTGCTTTTTAGCATACTATGCTATCATAATTGCGTCAACTAAACCGCTGTTTTGCTGTATGTTTGTTCGCCTCGCCAACCGACTGAATTCTGACCCACGCGCACACTTTTTTGCACTGTATTTTGTCGCGCTCATCAGCGCCGCACTGCTCGCAATTTTTTTATATTCTGGCTCTGCGCGTGCAATTCAGTTTCCCTTTTTTTTAGTGCTGATTTCCATCGCGGTGACGCCAATCGCACGATTTATTGTGCTCAAAAAACCGATGATTATTGCGCATCGTGATTTGCTCGATGCCGGTGTGTTTGTTGTGCTCGCGCTTCCGATCACCTTTTGGATTGCGGCAGATTTTTCTCCGTTATTATTGTGGCTGTGTGTGGCGCTCGGCGCCGCAACACTGCTCGCGCTCGAGCGTTCGACGCTCCCGCATCGTCACACACTTGCGCTGATCGTGTGTGTGTTACTCGGCTATGAGTTCGGCAACACCTATGGCATTGGTGTTGTGCTTATCAGCATGTTTGCGCTGACGCACATTCGTCAAGCGACTGATGAGTCCAGCGACGCTATCACCAGATTAACTCTCGTGGTATTGTTCACTGTTTTCATCAATAGCATTGCGTTCGCCGGACGGTCGGTGTTGTTTGAACTTGGTGATCCATATGTAATCGCCGGTTTGCTACTCAGCATTGTTGCGTGGAAAAAAATTTTTACCACAACTCTTTCAATGAAACGCGGCACACTCATTGCGCTGTGCGTCCCGCCGCTCTTCATTGTTCTATTTGGAAAAAATCATGGCACCGTGTTGTTGGGCGCGCTCATCGTTGGCCTCATCATCGCACTCATCGCCGGACATGAAAAATACACAGATCATTCAACTCGTGCCACACAAATTTTTTCCGTGATTGCGTTGCTTGGCGTCAGCATAATTCTGGTGCCACTCATTTTTCGCTGATGAACATTGAACATCTTGTCAAACAGCGACTAGCGTGCTACACTTCGGCGCACGATTCCCTTTTTTATTCGCTATGAATGTCACCATCAAAAATCTTCCAAAATCGCAGATCGCTTTAACGATTTCAGTTGCGCCAGAGCAACAGCAGCCGCATCTGGTGCTCGCGGCAAAACAGATTTCAGAGCAGAGCAATTTTCCCGGATTTCGTCCCGGACTCGCGCCGTATGACGTAGTTGCGGCGCGCGTGGGTGACATGAAAATTCTCGAGACAGCACTTGAGGCGATTGTGCGAGAAACATTTGTCGAGGCAGTGCGCAGCCATCAGCTGCACACTGTCGGAACACCTGAAATTTCAATTGAGAAAATGGCGCCACAGAACGAGCTGGTGTTTCAGGCAATTGTTTCCGTTGTGCCAACCGTGAAGTTACCGGATGTTTCAAAAATTTCCATTGCCGTTAAAAATGAACCGGTCAGCGATTCTGAAATCGACCGCATGGTTGCGGATCTGCAAAAAATGCACGCTGAGGCTGTTGAAATTTCTGATGCAGCTGATGCGTCATCGCGCGTGACCGTTGATATGGATCTGTTTGATGGCGCCGTTCCGCTCGAAGGCGGACAGGCGCGTGGACACATTGTTGAAATGAACGAGCCGTACTATATTCCCGGCTTCACGGAAAAATTGTTGGGCACGCGAGCGGGTGATGAGCTGTCATTTGAGTTGCCGTTTCCAAAAGATCACTACCAAAAAATGTATGCGGGGAAAAATATCGGATTTACAGTCGGCGTTAAAAAAATTGAGCGCCGCGTGTTGCCAGAAGTGACGGAAGAATTTGCAAAAAAATTGGGCGTCGCATCAATTGCAGAACTGCGTGAAAATATTGCGCGCAATTTGGCTGATGAACACAAGCGCAAAGCTGAAGAGGTGGCTGACATTGAACTGTTAA
>MFQD01000033.1:409-1174 GCA_001782975.1 Candidatus Magasanikbacteria bacterium RIFCSPHIGHO2_02_FULL_50_9b | reverse complement strand
TGCCGGAAAATTTAATTGCGGCTGAGCGACAAAAATTAATGCAGGATTTAATGCACAGTTTGCAGCGCCACAATATTTCACCCGATCAGTATTTGACTGATATGAAAAAAACGCCTGAGGAGTTGGAGGCTGGCTTCACTGATCAGGCGATCGAGCGTGCGAAGATGGGGCTAGTGACGCACACCTTCGCGACCGAACATTCGATTGACGCGTCAAAAGCAGAGCTCGAAGAAGAACTGAATGCGATTAAAGAAGCGTATAAAAATAACGAAGACGCGATCAAGCGGCTGCATGCGCCGGAGGTGCAAGAATCAATTTTGAATTCATTGCGGAATCGAAAGGTGATGGAATGGATGCGCGAAAAAATGATTCGATCGTGAGTCTGGTCACTTAAAAATTTCCACGCTCTTCGTTTGCGTCGTTATAGAATTTCCACCACGCATGATTCAAGCGATATTTAAACACTTTTGTATGTGCTTTTAGCAGTAAGTCCCAAAAGACTCCTCGTTCTTCTTTGTTTTGTTCTTGCGCCGGCTGCGCTGCCTCAAATTCAGCAAGCTGCCGCCGTATCAGTTCGATTGCTTGCATAGTGATTTTGGTTATTCGCGCCACTGACTCGGAGGGAGGCCTCCCTCTTTCTACAGTAACAGTATTTTGGTGTTTGTGTCAATGGCGTTTTTTAATATTGACTGCTAACGATTTGTTTGCTAGTGTTTCTCTCAAGAGCGCGCGCCAAACTTGCGCGCTTCGGAGACACTCATCATG
>MFQD01000033.1:0-384 GCA_001782975.1 Candidatus Magasanikbacteria bacterium RIFCSPHIGHO2_02_FULL_50_9b | reverse complement strand
ATGGCAAGCCAGCAACCGCACGGGAACAGGCGCTACAGAGCGGTTGCTCGCCTGCGGTGGTCGATCACCGCCTGCGGCTTCTGTTCTTCCGCGCGTACTTCGACAACGACTATGCGGCGGCCTATGCGCTGGTGCTGTTCTCAATGTGGAGCAAACGCAACGACGTCAGCCGGCCATTCTTGCTGTTCGCAGTGAAAGGACTGCAGATGGTCGCGATCGAAAAGACGGGATGCGTTGAAAAGCTGCACCTGTTGACGAACAAGAAGAGGTCGGCCACGCCCGGCGAACTTCCACCGACATTTGGAATCGATGATGCGTGGGAGGCGGCGTTCGGTTCCGCCGCGTCAAACGACACGGTCTTGCTCACTGCCGCAGTCATCAGCA
>MFQD01000032.1 GCA_001782975.1 Candidatus Magasanikbacteria bacterium RIFCSPHIGHO2_02_FULL_50_9b | reverse complement strand
CCACTATTCTGATATTTAAATGGCAGCAAAACAGACAATGTTTTTTAGTTTCTGGCTCGCGCTCCTGCGAAATCGTGTCGTCAGTTTGTTCGTCTTCCTCCTGCACCGTCTCTGGCGCCGCTTCCTTAATCTCAACAGCAAACAGAACTTCAACATCTGTACTCTGATTTTTCGATTGATCAATCGCAAAATATTTTAATGAATGCCGTCCATCGCCAAAGGGCACCTCAAAATTAAATTCCCAATTTCCACGATCAGACACTACGGTTTCATACGTCAAAATATTGTCACGAACAATAATTATTTTTGATCGCGGTTCGCCCGTACCTTTGGTGGCAAATTTTCCCGTTGACGTTTCAACCATGGAGAGTGCGACTGGAAATTCAACCGTTGGTTTGATCGGCGGCGTGCTGTCCGTTAATGAGAACGCGCGCTCCACAGAAGCGCTGACATTTCCTGCGCGATCAATGGCAGTAACGCGCACGATGTAGCTGTCTGGGTCGAGCGGCACTTCGGATGTGTATGACCATGCGCCACTGCTGTCAGTTTGCGCGCTGTATTTTTCAACAACTGACATATCTGATCGCAACAAAATTTCGATCTGCGCAGCCGTGCCAACTTCAGCATAACCAGCATATGTTTGGTTCTTATTCTCAAGCGTAGAACCATCTGCTGGCACAGTCATTGTCGGCGCAGTCGGAGGCGTTTGATCCAGTATTACTGAATCAGCGAATACATCGCTCACCGTGCCTTTGGCGCTCTTAAATTTAACATACACCGTGCGTGAGCCAGTGCCACCTACGAGTGTCCATGATTTAATGGTCTGCGCCGGAATCCACGTTGCCTGATCAAAACCCGGATCATTTGCAACCATCATGTATACGACGTTGTCCGAATAGCGCATGCTCAGCGTCGCTTGCGTTGATGAGGTAAAGCCAGTCGCAGCGCCTTCTCCAATAATAATTGATCCAGAGATTGTGTCTTTCGCCGCTTCGCTCGCTTGCTGCTGTTGCTGTATTTTTCCCTGACTACTCGCGCCACCAGCAGCCGTCGGCATGGTGACCGTCGTGGGGTCAGAATACGATGATGAAATGCTGTCTGAATTCAAGGCTTTCACACGAAAACTGTAGGTTGCTCCAGCAGTGAGACCAGTAAAAGTGTAGGAAAGGCTCGCGGTATCGCCTGACGTAGCGCCTGTTGTTGTGTTTTCAACATTATAATTCGCAGACGAGCTATTCCCGTTTGCAGACCACGATGCAGTTACAGAGGTCCCGTCTGCCAAAAGTGAAAGGCTGTTCGGCGTGTTTGGGAGTGTGGTAGTGCTCACAACTGATGTGTATTCAGTAGGAACCGAACCGCCATTGCGCGCGCGAACTTGAAATGAATATGATTTCGCACCCTCAAGACCGGTGAACAAATTTTCACGCGTGCTGAGCCAGCCGGAATTTGTACCTGCCGTTACATTAATTGCGTAATATTCTGTGGCTGATGGATTGCTGTTGGCACCCCAAGCTGTATTCACGCGATCGTACGCCGTTGAACTCGCGATTAATGCAGTTGGTACATTCGCGAGTGTGTAACCACTTGTTGCGGTGGTATATGACGTTGAATAACCAGCTTCATTCCATGATCGTGCCTTAAAATAGTACAGTGTGTTTGGCGTCAGGTCAGTTGTGCTTGTTGATGTTTGACTTGCGGCCGTTGTGGACGCGTGATGACTATATAAGACGTTATCCGTTGAAATCACCACTTGCACACGATCTTCTATTGACGAATTGTCTGTCCATGCCGGTGTTGCCGTTGTTGTGCCGAGTGGCACAGTCATTCCTGATGGAACAAGTGGGAGATCGAGAATTGAAAATGTTGCGGTTGCGGACCACGTTCCAGCAAGACCGCCAGTATCCCAAAATCTGATGCGCCAATTGTAGCTCGTATTCGTGCTTTCTGTGCCATCGTCCGCAATGCCGATCGCATACGTCGCAGCTGTTCCAAAATTATTAAACACGAGATCCTGCGAGCGGGAACCAATTGCAACTGATGTAATTGTGTTGCCAGAAGAACCAGTATCCCAATGCGTCACGGTTGCAAAGCCGTCGCTCGATGTTGTCACCTGAATTTGCGCCTTATTTGCCGTGTTCCCCGTATCCGGATCTTGAAACAGTGCGCTAAATGCAGGGGTGCCAGTTGCAAGATTTGTTGGGTTTGTGGCACCAGTTTGTGCCGTTGTGGAGCTTGAGTATGGTGTTGTTGGAGCGCTTGGCGCTGTGTTAAATGCGGTTGCAGAAATAAATGATGCATTGCCATTCGTGACATCCTGATAATAGATGAGTGGTGAATCGCTCGAGAGCGCGAGTGATGCATACGCACCCACAATACCAGTTGACGATGCAGTTTCAGTTGACCACGATGAGCCGTTGTAACTTGAGTATCTTAAGTCATCATTTGTGTTGTCATAATACGCAACTTTTGCATTGTTGCTCGAATCGAGCGCAATACCAGTCCATGTTGTGGATACGGTCGAATCAATGGTTGATGTTACAATATTCGAACCCTTCAGCGTTCCATATTTGAGGCCGCCGTTGTACGGACTATAGGTGTAGTAGAAGTAGCCACTGCTGTCGCGCACCATTGATTTGTTGCGCAAGCGAGTCTGCCCATCGTATGCCCACCGGTCAATCTCAATCGGTGTTGTCCACGTCCAATTTGATTGGCGTTGTGAGTAATACATTTGAACTTTCGACGCATCATCAGCGCTGTAGATGACGAGCGGCTGATTTGTGCTTGTTGTGTAGCCGAGCACCACATCTTCCATGTCATATACAATGCCATATGTTGAACCCACTGCCTGTGTATTAATCCACGTTGAGCCGTTATATTCATAGAAATCAACGGTTCCGTTTCCACCGGCTGGCACTGCTGTCGCGATCGTTGGTCGACTGCTCGTTGCATGAAATTCGAGTGCGAGCATGCGCATGGTGCATGAATCATTCGTGCTGCCAACACTCAAACACGTCCAGTTGTTGCTCGTGCCGCAATCGCCGGCTCCACCACCAACGCGATGTGCGTATCGAAGCTGCGACGCTGTGGCAGGCGATCCATATTTACAATATGCAACGCTCGGCTTTCCATCAGTCGGGTCAATGTTCATGCCAAATTTGATGTTGGCAACAGTTCCAAAACCGTAGGTCGCTCCAAACGTCTCAATTGATTCGACGGTCCATGTTCCATCTGATTCGCGTTGAGCGTATTTTGCGGTTTTGTTGGTTAAATCGTAATAGGTCACTGCGGGGAGACCTGTTGTCGTCACCATTGTCATGTTACCCGCACGGCCAATGTCATCTGTTGCAGCAATGTAATCATTAACTACCCATGTGGTTGCAAATGCTTGATCGTAGAGCTTTGGGATCAGGTACATGAGTGGAACGGCCATGATCGCAATTGCGCAAGCAATAAGTACGATGATGAGCTGCTCCCTGACCGAATCTGCAGCGAGTTCTGGTGTTTGAGATATTGAAAAAACATCCGTCCGCGTGTGTGGCGCGGCGGAATCTTTAAATTTTCGCTTGATTAAAAGGAATTTCCGGCCGAACCACTGCCGAAGAGACATAAATTACAGCAGTACCTGTGGTAGTGCAGGCTGGGCTTATTATAGCAAAAAATGTGGATATTCGGCCTGTTGATAAGTATGGGGATAAAGCTGTGATTTCTGTGTGTAAATCATGTGAATTGACTTTTTGTGTGCCATTTGGTAACATTAGTGTATACAAATTGAGCATTTATCTTGATAATTTTTGTATTTCGTTTCATGTGAAACGAAATCTCAATCAAACACAACTTATATGGTTTCATGTGAAACAAAAAAATCAAATCTTGAATTGTCAGACGAATTCGTTGCAGGTGTGATTTCCGTCTGCGGCACATTTTTTCACACGAGCACCGCAAGAACAGAACAGTTCGGATTTCAAATTAAACTCCCTTCAGAGAACGAAGTGCTACTATCGAAAATTCGGGATGCGATCGGCCTTAAAAATCGCATTCACCTCGTATCCAGCGCAAAAACGCGCTACGTCATACTTACCGTTCGCTCACGTTCTGATTTGAAATCAAAGATCATTCCTTTCATTGATGATCGGATATGTGGTCACAAGCTGAAATCATATTTAAATTGGAAGCGACTGCTCATAAAATCATCGGCACAGCACACGATTTGATACCAAATAGCACATGCTATCAGTGAATATAAATGGTCTGCTTTACGCAAACCACTCATATCTGCCCCCGAGCTGATTCGAACAGCTATTAACCCCTTAGGACGGGGCAGTTCTATCCAATTGAACTACAGGGGCGCGACTAATTCAGAGTTATCCACAGCCGTACCAAACAAATCCCGAACAGTGTGCTATACTGATTTTGTTATGCAGACAACACTTTTGTTCCTTGCAATTGCACTGCTTTCTTTCTCACTGCTCGCGGCGCTCGCACTACTATACCGGCTGCATCGAAAAACACAAGATGCTGGCCAGTCAAACCAGATGCTTGAGCGCCAGTTGCAACACACAACCACAACCGTGCTGCAACAGCTGAATGCTATGACGAAACAGGTGGGCGAACGCCTACGCGACAACACGCAGCAGCAACAGCAATCGCAACAAACAATCGGTGAGCGCCTCGACACCGCGGCGCGCGCATACGCCGTTGTTACAAATAAGCTAACCCAGCTCGAAGAGGCGAACAAACGCATCTACGATGTGGGAAAAGACATTGCTTCATTGCAGGAGATTTTGCGATCTCCAAAATTACGCGGTGCAATCGGCGAATTGTTTCTCGGTAATTTATTGTCCCAAATTTTACCCCCGGATCACTTTATAGAACAGCATCGTTTCCAAAGCGGTGAAGTCGTTGATGCCGTGGTAAAACTACGCGACAACATGCTCGTGCCCGTTGACGCTAAATTTCCGCTGGAAAATTTCCAGAAGATGCTTGCTGCATCAGACGAAGAAAAAGATGCACATAAAAAAATGTTCGTGAGCGATGTCAAAAAGCACATAGACAAAATCGCCAAGCAATATATTTTGCCAGACGAGGGAACGCTTTCGCTTGCGCTCATGTATATTCCTGCTGAAAATGTTTATTACGAAACAATCGTGAAGGGGATCGAGGAAAACGATCTTGTACACTACGCGCACTCGCGCAACGTCATTCCGGTTTCGCCCAATAGTTTGTACGTATATCTGCAGACCATTTTGCTTGGCCTGCGTGGCATGCAGATTGAGTCCAGTGCGCGCGAAATGATGCAAAACCTCATACGTTTAAAAGGTGATTTAGAGCGCTTTAACGGCGACTATTCCTTGGTCGGTAAGCATTTGACCAACGCCTCCCGCGCCTTTGATGACTCGCGTAAACGCCTGGAAAAATTCGACACAAAATTTGAAAAGGTGGCGCAGGTGGAGTTGACGGAGTTGCCGCAAGCCACTGCTGATCAGGAATAATAAAAAAACACGTGTATTGACCAGCAGCTTCTTCGCCAGCTACGACTTAAGCCGCTGTCCATTGTTTTGAAAACCAAACAAAATTTTTCAAATGCTCTGCATATTCATGTGCATTTGCATGCGATAAAACTCCTAAATATGATTGGACATTATCTTCATTACACCGTTCAAACATTCGTCGCCTAGTCCGCGTGCGTAACAACCGATGCGTAGGAAAAATAACGTATCCTAAATAATCAACTCCCTGTGCATATTTTCTGATAACGGTTTTGTGTGGATGCAGCTGTAATGCAAGTTTCTGATCCCTTACGAAGATAAACCGTGGCCTATCTTTCATGAGCAAGTTGAAAACAGTATACCAATTTTTAAAAAAAATTCCTCACACCAGCTTCCAGCCAATGTGAGGTTTCGTTGTGACGACGCGTTCGCGCCGTGAAGTTCAAGGGTTCAATGAGCTCGAGTTCTCAAGACTCAATGCTCAGGAATTCCGGGAGGACGCCAGGCCGATGCTGCCGTACGGCTCAACGTCCCAGTCGTCGATGAGCAGGCCGCCCTGACTGAACCCGAGGCACACGCGGTCACGGAACGAGGTCGTGTCCTTGCACCGGACCCAGATGGTCTCGAACAGACGTTCGCCGGTGGTGAGAAAGAGCGCGATGGTGGCGAACACCACGTCGCGCGCCCACGGATTTTCTTCGCCTTCGGTCAGGAGCTTGAGCTGATCCTTGTACCACCTGGACGTGGAGTTGTTGACCGGCGTCTTGCGGAGCAAGTACCAGCGCACTTCCACATTCACGTTGGCGAACGGCTGCTCGTTGTACCAGCCGGTGCCGGTCATGGAGCAGAACAACTGCTCCGCGTTACCCACGACGTTGCTGTTGGCGCGGACGTTGTTGATGGACAGCGGGAACCCAGCCACCAAGATGTGCGTCCTGGCGCAGGCCTTGAGCACCTTGAGGATGCTTTCGGGGATCATCGCCAATTTCTGCTGTTGCGCCGGCGTGAACTTCACCCCGAATGCCTTTTCCACCTGTGCAATCCCGAGGAAGTTACTCCCCATGATCGCCTCGGCCGCAGCGTGATTCGTTTCGGTGGGCGCCGTCGGCGTGTTGTTGACCGTCGGCTCGTAGCCAGCGCCAGCCGCGTACCTCTTCAGCACGTCCGCCACTTCGTCGATCCACTTCTTGTCGCCGAGCGCGAACAGCACCGCCAGCATGGCGGGTGTCACCTGCCGGCCAGACAGAACCTGCCGCAACTGCGTCCACACGTTGTTTTTGAAGATCGTCATTTCCATTCTCCTTGCACTTGTCCCAGAACCCCTGGAACCCCGGGCTTGCCATCTCAACCAATGAGACGACCGGTAAATTCGCTAGTTTTAGCGCGCTTACCGCTCGACTCACGGGTCAGTTCTTAACGACGAATCATAGCAAATCCCGACCATTTTGTCAATATCAAAAACACCCGGCTTTCGCCGGATGATTTGTGCTATTTACAGCGCCTTCAGCTTTTTCGCCAACCGCGATTTGAGCCGCGATGCTTTATTTTTGCTGACAACGCCGCGCTTTGCTGCTTTGTCGAGCGCTGCCTGCAGGTCGCGGGCAACCTTCGATGCGTCAACTTTGTTTTTTGCGTCAACGGCAACGCGTGCTGCTTTACGCAGCTTGCGCACGCCGTCACGAATCAGTTCGTTACGGACAAACGCCTTTTTCGCCTTGCGGAGCGCCTTCTTTGCATGAGCCAGATTTGGCATAACTTTGGATTACGTTGAGCGTGTAATTAAATGTTTTGCGTGGGGGAAGTGTATCACGCCGCCACAAACGCGTCAATCAGCACGTGCGCGTCCGTGGTGCCGTGCTTGATGGCGTAGTCAATTTCAATGAGCCGATCATACCACGCCACCAATTCGCCGCGCGTCCAGCCGCGCGCCTGCTGCAGCAATTTTTTTGCCACAAACGGATGGATGCCGAGCGTTTTTGCAACAGCCGAATCCTGAATCGCCGGATTGTCGTCCAGCAACTCGCGCGTCTGAAACAGCAATCGCACCTGCCGATGCAGCATGGCAAAAATATACACCGGATCGTTGTCGCTGTGCCACACGGCGGCGAGCTGCTTCATCGCGGCCGTACGATTGCGCGCCGCGAGTGCGTCCATGGCATCAAAAATTTTTGCTTCAATGTCTGGCGGCAAAAACAGATCAAGGTCGCGCTGCGTAATAATGCCGCCCGCGCCGGCGTAGCTCGCAAGTACGGCAATGGCGTTGGCAAGTTCGTGGTCGTCAGCAACGCGGCGATGGAGCGCCGAAACTGCATCGGCCGTAATTTTTGCGCCTTGTTCGTGGGCGGCGCGCACAATTTGCTGCTCGCGTTTTTCTGCAGTGAGCGGCGCAAATTCCTGCGCGAACTTTGTTTGTGCAAGACGCGTGTGCAACTTATTTTTGCTACTCTCTGCTTCCCATAAAATGATGATGGTGTCCGCGGGCGGCTCTGCATCCAAAAATCGACCAGCAAACCACGTTACTAAATCGTCGTCGCCGTTTTCCAGCATTCGCTCCACCACGACCATTCGTTTGTCTGCCAAAAACGGCGCGGTCAGAAGTTCGGCGCGCACGTCTGGCGCGTCGGCGCTGGTTTCACCGCCAACAATCACGCGTTTCACATTTAATTTTTGCGGATCGCGCTCACGATAAAATTTCTCGATCAGTTTGTCGAGGTGTTCGCGAGAACGTTTGGTGTCTGTGCCGAAAAGATAGAGCAGCATACGGGCACATCTTACAGGAGGCGGCGGGGATTGACAAAGCGCAAATTTTACTGCAATAAATTCGTCACCAGCGCAATCATGATTTCTTTTTCAACCGGCTTGCTGGCCGCAATGAGCAGCGCCAGCGCGACCAACGCATTCGCGTTGATTTTGCGCTCGCCTTTTTTGTCTCGGCCAAACGCGTTGATCTCCAAAAATCGCACAAACATAAATGCGCCGATGCGTTTGTTGCCGTCCGAGAAGGGGTGGTCCTTGATGACGAAATACAGCAGATGCGCCGCGCGCTCCTCGAGCGACGGGTACAGCGGTTTGCCGCCGAACGTTTGCGTGATGGCACCAAGCACACGCTCCAACCCACGCTCGCGCTCCGCGCCAAACAGCGAGCCGGCCTCTTTTTTATGCAGCACGTGGCGCTTCAATTCGACGATCGCGGCGCACGCCTCGTCATACGCAATTGTCTTGAAATTTGTGGTGCGCGTGCGTTGCAATTTAATTTGTTCTTCATCAAACTGCTGCAACAATGACCACGAATGCGCATATTCCGTGATAACGGTGAGCAGCCCGCGCGCCTCGCCGCTTTTGAGCTGACGGCCGTCGGCAGCAGCGCGGATGAGCCGCACCGCGCGCTCGAGTTCGTGCGCGCGCGCCGTGGTTTCCTTGAGCCGCGACTCGTTTATTGAGTAGCCCTTCATGATGTGGTCACGCAAGACAGTTGTTGCCCAGATGCGGAAGCGGGTGCCCAACTTGGAGTTAACTCGATATCCCACAGAAATTATCGCATCAAGATTGTAGTACTCAATCTCACGCTCAATTTCGCGAGAGCCCTCTTTTTGAACTGTTGCAAATTTTGCAACAGTTGCCCGTTCATCAAGCTCGCCATCTATATAGATGTTACGTAAATGACGGGAAATAACGGACTTATCCCTCCCAAACAATGTAGCGAGCTGCATCAGATTGAGCCAGAGTGTTTCATTTTTCAACAATACTTCGACCTTTCCCGCACCATTCGGCTCGCCGTACAACACGATTTCCTGATTTTGCTTTTGCATACGATCGTCGTTATGAATAACGAAATTATTATACCAAACAAAAACCGAATGTGTAATCTTGTGTCAAGAGGGTGCGGGGGAACATGTGGATAAAAAACAGCGGTACCCGTATTGACGGCCCAAGTTCCCAGTGTTATGATTTATTCAAGATAAGTAAGTCCCTGTAGCGTGGGCCTCCGGACGGTTGCCCTAGAGAGCGCGCAGGGCTTTATCGTTTTTAAGCAGCACGTGCGACACAATCAAATGTTCAATTTCTGAATAATAGTCACTGTTTCCATACTCTAACTTTTGAAACACGGCCCAACTTACAAAATCAGCTGCCTGCAACCCTTTTTCATCTGATGGATTACGTACGCTCATCACAAACCGTTTGTCATGACCGCGAATGCGCAATGTAATTGCGTTTAAAAAATGTGCAATCATAAATTTGTTTGTGTCACGACGTGATGCATAAATCTCCACAACATCCTTTGTACCGAAGCGCGTTGTCGCGCACAGATTTTGCAAAATATGTAGCACTAACATGGTGTAGAGCTCTTTAGGGACGGTTTGTAAACCAAATTTTAATTTATCAATACTCATTACAAAAATTTTACAGTCGATCTTGGATAACAGTTTTAAAAACTGTAAAACAACTTTCGGTCGTTCACTCGTTGCGTGTAGAACGTTTGGATTTGATCTATACGCACGAACCAATTCTTTATGAATTTTTTTTACGGCCTGCTGAATTAACCTCCTGTCATGAGTCAAAATAATCGCAACAATAAAAAACCTGCTCGTCTTTCGTTTCGAAAAATCAAACCCAAGGTCCCCGCTCTCGTCCAAAAAAATATATGTCGTCCCCTCCATAGTTGGAGCGAGCTTACACCGCGGTATGCCGGTGCGTCAAATAAAAAATAGCGGTACTCATCTCGTGGGTTACACGAAACTTTCCCGCTTTTAGCCGACTTTACCTTTCACGAAATCCACGAAGGCCAAACCGCAAGAGTGGGCGAGGGAGTGGCTGAACATATTGGCCATGATCATGCGCGAAAAGTTGTTGCTGTACTTCGAGTGTACACAGGCGACCGTCGATTGAGTTCAGTTTCCATTCTAGACGAATGAATTCGGAGCGCAACTGTTCAGCAAGAACATGCGGTTGAACCGCCAGCGCCCTCGCGAGCATCTCCTGAATCTGCACTCGTTCCTCTGCGGTCATTGTGCTCTCCCTGATGCATGGACTATGCAGCAAATAAGTTTATACCTGATTCGAGCAACGTGCAAATAAAAATTCGGCACGCCTGCGGGTTGCAAGCGTGCCAATGGTTCAAGGACTCGAAGTGTGGGATGTACTATGGCTCCAAGACCACAAGAAAGCGCCAACTCCCATCCCAATCGCGACCGAGCCGAGTTTCGAAAGCACCGTACTCATACTCGTGCACACCAGCTGCCGGCACGAAATGGTTGCTATTTGGCACGGCAGGCCAAATCTGATCAAGCGCCGCGATCGGATAGGTGTCCTCGGTCGGCCTGTTGTGGCGGATCCATGCAGCGAACTCGTAGGGATCGCCATAACGGACAACTCCATCAATCTTCCTGTTCGCGTTCTTGATGAAATTCCTCACCACATAGCCATTGTTGAAGTGCTCACCAAACCGAAGCTCGCCAATAACGATCTCCTTCGGGCGCGATTTGTCTGACGGGTAGCGCTCGGTCGTCAAACCTTTCCACGCCTCGTCTGATGAAAATTTGGCGAGTTGCACCTCGAGTGGCGTCTCACGATCCACCGTCACCGTCGCACGATTGAAGATTTTCGGTTCCAGTTTGAGCTCTGCCCGAACCGTCACGGTCGTGGCGGTCGCTGGCGCAGCAAGTCCGGTCGGTTCGTCCGCAAGATCCTCTGCCTGCGTGCTGCAGGTGCACACGCACTTCGGCGGCGCAGGACACTCGCTTGTGACCCGTTTGGCCTGACGACGCTGCTCAAGCAGGCCACCGCCGACGCCGCCAACGAACAGCCCAAGCAAAAACGTCAGCATCGGAACCAGAAAACGCGAGTTGAACATTGTCTCTCTCCCCGCAGCCAATTCGTAGCTGCTTTTCACGTTGTTGTGTGTCAATTCCTTACCCACTGTTTGGCGCACGTATGACGAAGAACTCTACCACTTACTGGCGCTTTAGTCAAGCTCCGCCCAACTCCCGCCCACAGCCGAATCAACCTTCAACGGCACGGCCAACCGCGCCACGCTGCCCATGATTTCTAAAATTTTTGCGCGCACTTCTTCGACCAACTTCGCGCGAACTTCAAAAATAAGTTCGTCGTGAACTTGGAGTAGCATGCGTGCCGGCGCCGCGCGCTCGTCTGGTGAAACACCCATGCCGGCGCCATATTCGGCGATCAAAAATTTGTCCACGGCGATCATCGCCATTTTAATGATGTCTGCCTGCGCGCCTTGGATTGGCATGTTCACGGCCATGCGTTCACCAGCGGCGCGCACTGCCGCAACGCCGCTGGACAATTCCGGAATGTAGCGGCGGCGGCCAAACATCGTCTCTGCAAAACCGGCTGCGCGTGCACGCTCTTTTGACTCTTCCAAAAATTGCGCCACGCCGCTGAACGTCGTCATGTACTTTTCAACAAACGCGCGCGCCTGCGCAAGCGGCAATCCGGTGCGGCCGGCAACTCCCCACGCGCCCATGCCGTACAGCACGCCAAAATTTATTTCTTTGGCCGAAAAACGCTGCTCTTTGGTGACGTCTGCCAAAGCAACGCCGTGAATTTCTGCCGCCGTTGCACGATGCACATCCAAACCCTGCTCAAAAATTTCAATCAATTTGCGGTCGCGCGCCAAATGCGCAACAATACGCAGTTCAATTTGCGAATAGTCGCACGAGAGCAGTGTATATCCATCAGCCGCCACAAACGCGCGCCGAATTTCGCGCCCCAATTCTGTGCGCACCGGAATATTTTGCAAATTCGGATCCTGCGAGGACAGCCGTCCCGTTGCCGCCACCACCTGATTGTACGACGTGTGCACACGCCCGTCCGCGGCCACCAATTTTGGCAACGCCTGCACGTACGTGTTTAATAATTTTGAAATTTCACGGTGCTCCAAAATTAAATCAATGATCGGGTGCGTGCCTTGCAGTTTTTCGAGCTCGCCGGCAGCCGTTGAAAGACCTGTTTTGCCGCGCTTAATTCCGGCCGCAGATAATTTTAAATCATGAAACAAAACTTCGCCAACTTGCTGCGGCGACGCCACATTAAATTCGCGCCCCGCCATTTTATAAATCTTTTTACAAATTTTTTCCAATCCATCGCTCAATTTTACATCCAGCTTTCCCAAATATTTTGCGTCAAGTTGGATGCCGTACCGTTCCATGCGCGCGAGCGGTGCCACGAGCGGCATTTCAATTTCGCTAAATAATTTTGCCACGTTTTTTTCCGCCATTTCGGCGCGCAATTTTTCAGCGATGCGCCACACGCGAGCTGCGGCGCGGCCCGCGCGCGTTGGATCGCCGTGCGTCCACTCGGCAACGGGCACATCTTCGCCCAAAATAGTAATCACCAAATTCGGCAAATCATGGCTGCGCGTGCCGGCTTGCAACAAATACGCCGCCACCATCACGTCAAAAATTTCGCCCGCAACCACAATGCCGTGTTTCGAAAGTTCATGCATCAGTTGCTTCACATCATGCGCAACCACCGCAACTTTTTTATCCAAAAACAACCGGCCAATTTCATCCCACTGTTCTTCGGAACGAATCTCAACGCACGCCAAATGTCCCTCCCACGCACAACCCAAAACCGGCGCCTCAGTCCCGAATAAATCCTGCTGCTGCGGCCGCATCAAATGAACCGCAACATAATCTAATTTCAAAATTTTTTCAACGAGCGCGCGTGTTTTGGCAACATCTTTTGCCACCACAATATTTGATTTTTTTTCCTTCGTCGGTGCGGCATTCGCAACAGACCCGTCGCGCGCCGGCAACCGATGTAGCAGCGACAAAAATCCAAGTTTTTGAAACACCGGAAAGACCGAATCGCGCTCAATCTCGCCAAATGCCGTTGCATCAAAATCAAAATCAAGAGGCACATCACGCACAATGGTTGCAAGCCGCTTGCTTTGAATCGCGTCTGGTTTTTTTTCTAAGAGTAGTTTGTGAATACGTGAAGTTACTCCTTCAACAATTTCGTTTTTCTCTAAAACGCGGTACATTTCCTCAATCGTTCCAAATTTTTTGACCAACTCCATGCCGGTTTTTTCGCCAATACCGCGCACACCGGGAATGTTATCCGAAACGTCGCCGCGCAAAGCTTTGTAATCCACCACAAATTCAGGATCAAAACCAAATTTCTCGCGCACCTTCGCTTCGTCATAGATCACCGTGTCACTCAATCCTTTGCGCATGGTGTAGACGCGCGTTGTTGCGTCAACGAGCTGCAGCGCATCGTTGTCGCTGGTCACGATGATTGTTTCAACGGGAGGACGACGCGTGCACGCAATTTCAGAAATTGTGCCAATCACGTCGTCAGCCTCAAAACCTTTTTTCTCAAAAATCTGTACACCCATCGCACCAAGTACCTCTTTGGTGATCGGAATCTGCGCGTACAACTCCGGCGCCTGCTTCACACGCGTTGCTTTATATTCCTTAAACTCTTCGTGGCGAAACGTTGGGCCAGCCAAATCAAATGTAACCGCAATGTGCGTTGGTTTCAAATCCTTCACTGCTTTCAAAAAAGTGGTCACAAATCCGTACACTGCATTGACCAATGTGCCATCCGCAGCAGCAAGCGGCGGCAAAGCATGAAACGACCGATGAATAATGGCGTTTCCATCGAAAATAAGGAGACGGGGTTTTGGAGTTGGCATATCGTGAGAGTAGTGTAACAGGGGATAGAAAAAAAAAGAAGCGCCTGGCCGGAACACCCTCGGGTAGAGGATTTTCCGACCAGACGCGTTTGCTGGCGCGCAACAGCGGCCTAGTTGAAAGCCGCAGGGCTCGTCGAACCAGCCACCGGATGCATCTTTCCGCCTGCAGCGCTCTGCCGGCGGCGCGCACTCCGTGTCGCGCTGTTGAACGAACGTTCGACTTCGGCCACGAACGCCGCGTTCTCGAACCTGCCGACCTGCGCAACCACTTCGCCGTTCTGGAACTCCACGCGCGCGATCATCGCGTACCGCGCATCACCCCCGAACAGCACGTTGCCGCTGACCTGATGCGTGCAGCCGAACGTGGCCACCTCGCCATCGATGAACATGACGATCGCGTGGTACGAATTGAACGTCGAGACGAGATGCGCGATCTTGCCGCCGAGTTCGAACGGCCGCGACACGAACAGGTCGGTCGGCTGCCGCATCAGCTCGAGCAACCGCGCTTCGAGCGCGGTCTCGACCATGAGGTAGTGCCACGAACCGTCCCTGAACACCATGAGCCCCGCATCGCCACGGATGGCGACCATGCGCGTCACGCCGCCCATCTGCGTCTCGAAGCAGCACCGGAAGTCCTGCATGTGCGCGAACGTCATGCCGTCGTTGGACTTGTAGACGCTGAGCGTCTTGCCCGTACCGACGCCGTGCGTGGCGCCGACGCCGACCTGCAGCTTGAACTTCTTGCAGAGCATCGCTGCCTGGCCCGTCGTGATGATGGGCTCGTTCTCGTGTGTGGCGACCGTCATGATCACGAGCGACCCGAGCTGCCGGAACGAGATGAGTGCCGCCATCCGCGGGAATTGACGAACGCGGGTCAGCGCCCCGACGCCTTCCGCGAGATGAACACAGGTCAGATCCGCAACGACCGTGTCAAATTGATACGCACAATGCATCGCTTAGCCTCAGTTTTTGAATGTGCTGATTAACAACCGCACTCGACACCTTGCCGAACACGATTGACAATCTTGAGCAGGGGGGTAGTATGCCTGAATAAAGTCAATGTGTCAAGAATATAAAATTTTTATTAAAAAAAGCGCGCGACTCCCCTCACATCCGGTTGGACTTGAGGGGAGCCGCGCTGGAACGCGCGCCCGAGGCTAGGCGATGTGCGCCTGGTACTTCGGCGGGATGGCCGTGGCGAGGAACTCGTCGAGCGGCTGGTTCGCGTAGTTGCCGCCCTTGTCGAGCGCGATCACCATGTTGCCGTCGCCATCGATGCCCGAGGGGCCGAACACCGTCGTGGCGTCGTCGAGCAGCAGCTGGCCGCCGATGACGAACGCCTTCGTCGGCGTCTCGTCGCTGTCGCCACTCGGATCGGCGATCATGGCGGCGAACGGGGCGCTGCCCTGCACGTTGAGAACGCGCAGCTCTTCGCCACCCGTGACCGGAATGGCACGCGACACGCTCGTCACCTTGCTGGCGACGAACGCCTTCGACTGCTCGCCGCTCGCCGCGAAGACGAGCACCTGCGTGTTGTCGAGCGCGAGCAGCTCGCTGTCGAGCTTGACGAGGCCGTCTTCGGTCAGCGCGTAGACGTCGTCGCCGACGCGCGTGAAGTCCTTGACCTCGTTGCCCTCACACTCGATGATGCGCGGGCCGTCGCCGTCGAACTCGACGCAGTAGGCGATCTGCGTGATGTTGCCGCCGATCGGGTGCATGCCCGCCAGCTGGTCGAACCCGAACTGCTGGAGCACCATGGCCAGAGCCTTGATGTGCTCCTTCTGCAGCTTGCAGTCGGTGTCCTTCTGGCCCTTGTTGCCGACCAGCACGAGCGCGAGCTTGCGCTTGTCGCCCTTCACCGTGATCGCCGTCTGCAGGGCGTACTGCCCGACCTCGAGTTCGGTCTGGTAGTCGTCGCCCTCCTTCTTGAAGTAGGACTCGCCGGACTTGGCGTCAATCACCAATTGCCGTACGTTGACGGGATTCGTGCCACTGAGCGCCGCGAGCTGGATGAGGGTGTTCGTGTGAAACTGACGGACCGGATTCATGGGAACTCCTGAATTTCATTGTCTTTCGGTCAGCCATAGCTCGTTGCCACAGCCTCCCAAACGCACCGCACACTGCACAAACCCACCTCGGGTCTGAACAGCGCTTGGTTTCTGCGTGGGCACTAATATACAGTGGGGCAAAAAACCTGTCAAGTCGGACAAACCAAGGCAGTATGCACGGCTTCTTCCCGCGCGAGAGGCCAGCAACGCGCTTCAGAAGCTGTGCATACTGCCTCGAGCTTATTAAACACTGCCTACAAACACTTAGCCACGGGAATCGCTTCCCGCGCCACGCATCTGGCGCGCAAAGTCCGGGGTTTGTGCGGTGCGACCTGCGAGCACTCGGTCGCGCACAAACCCGTTCGATTCCCGCTCACACTTCAAACAAGCCAAACAAAAATACCAACCCAAAAGTTGGTATTTTTGTTTGGAGGTGCGAGTGGGAATCGAACCCACGAATAGGGGTTTTGCAGACCCCTGCCTTACCACTTGGCTACCGCACCGAATGACCCCATTCTATCGGAAATATTATTCTGCGGCAACTGGTGGAGGAGTTGGCGCTAACTCTGGCACATATTGAAATGAAACTTCGCGCGTCGTTGCGTTGCTCACCGCATCAAATGCGGAAACTTTCAATGTATGGTTGCCGGATTTCAAGCTGCTTAAATTTAAGGTCTGTGAAAATGGAAATTCTGTTGCCGTACCAATAAGCACACCATCAAGTCGATACTCAACGCGCGCAACACCGAGTGGCGCGGACACCTCAATCGA
>MFQD01000031.1:7069-24343 GCA_001782975.1 Candidatus Magasanikbacteria bacterium RIFCSPHIGHO2_02_FULL_50_9b | reverse complement strand
CGCGCAATTTCGAATGTGGAAGGCGCTGCTTGACGCCGAAGAAACCAAAAATGCGCGCGGTGTCGACCATGTGCTGCTCGATTATATGCGCACCGAAGTGTCGATCGACGGTATTGAGCCTGACAGTGATCAGCGCGTGCAGCGTTACACACTGTTCCAGGTATTGCTCAACGCTGGACACATTCGGCGGTATGGCGTTGGAGAGCGCAACGAAACCGCCTTGGCGGTGGTACGTCGCAACGCTGACAGCAATACTGGTTCGTGAGAACGAGTATGCCCCCGGAATGGCCTTGGCACAACGCGTACGTTGTGTCAGCACCAGACCGGGTTTTTAATTTGTTTCGTGTTTGATCGGACGCATCTTGCCAAAATTTTTGCCCCATGTTACACTGTGCGCACTATGAAACAGGGGATCCATCCAAACTATACAGTGAACGCGACGGTGAGCTGCGCCTGCGGCAATTCTTTTCAGGTTGGCTCAACGCAGCCGTCGTTGCGTGTTGAATTGTGCAGCACCTGCCATCCGTTTTATACGGGCAAGCAGAATTTTGTTGACACTGCGCGCCGCATTGAAAAGTTTCAAGATAAAGCAGCAAAAGTTTCCGCTGCCGCTCAGACGCGCTCAAAGTCAGAAAAAGAAGTCGCTCGCAAATCAAAACGCGCAGAAAAAAAAGCTGCGGGAAAATAGATTTGTTCTATGCGTGCCGACGAGGTACTCGCTGAGTTTCGTGCGGCCGAACACGCGCTCCAAGATCCTGCGATCAGTGGAGACGTTTTTCGTTTAACGGAATTGTCGAAAAAATTTGCGGAATTGCGCCCGGCGGCTGAAAAAATTTTGGAATTGCAGCGCGTCGAGAGTGCATTGAAGGAGTCTGAGGAAATTATTGGCGCCGGTGATGATCCAGAACTCATTGTAATGGCGCGAGCTGAGGTTGATGATTTGACCGTCAAAGTTGCGGCGTTGAAACACGACGTTGCGGAGCTGCTGCGTGAACCTGATCCGTTCGCAAACAAAAATGTTATTGTTGAAATTCGTGCGGGAGTTGGTGGTGATGAGGCGGGCTTGTTCGCTGCAGAATTGTACCGCATGTATACCATGTATGCGGGCACGCGCGGCTGGAAAACCGATCTCATGACCATGAGCCGCACGGGCATTGGCGGCGTCAAAGAAGTGGTATTTGAAATTCGTGGTCACGGCGTGTTTGGCGATTTGCAATTCGAGAGTGGCGTCCATCGCGTGCAGCGCGTTCCGGAAACGGAAAAGGCTGGACGCGTGCACACGTCGACCGTGACCGTGGCGATTATGCCCGAGCCAGAAGCGGTGGATGTGGTACTGGAACCAAAAGATTTAAAAATTGAAGCGACCACTTCGCAAGGCGCTGGTGGCCAATCGGTGAATACAACGTATAGCGCAATCCGCATGGTGCATATTCCTACGGGGATTGTGGTGACGTGTCAGGACGAACGCTCGCAGCAACAAAATAAAGAACGTGCCATGCAAATTATGCGCGCGCGTGTGTTTGAAGCAGAGGTCGCGCGTGTGGCAGCCGAACGCGCCGCAAAACGTAAATCTCAAGTTGGCTCCGGCGACCGATCCGAAAAAATTCGTACCTACAATTTTCCGCAAGACCGTGTGACCGATCATCGGATTGAGCAGTCATGGCACAATTTGCCGCGCGTGATGGATGGGGAGATTGGGGGGATTGTTGAAGCGTTGAAAAAGGCGGATGAGGAGGAATAAATTGCTTGCAATGTATTTCGCGTCCGTGTACTATGCGGTAACTATCAACTAAAAGAGGGAATATGGAGGGGAAACAATTTGTAAAATGGTTCGCTGTAAAACAGCGGATACACGAGACAGCTCTTACTTTGTATTGCCAGGATCGAGATATTTGGGTTTGCTCAATTGGTGAGAATGTTGGTCGTGAGCAGAATGGGAAACGGGAAATGTTTCAAAGACCTGTTTTGGTACTTAAGCGGTTTGGTAACGGAACATTTTTGGGGATCCCGATGACCAGTAAATTCAGTTTGCACAGAACCGTTCTGCAAATCAGCGGTGGATCATTTCTACTATTGTCACAAATGCGTTTGTGGGACGGGAGACGTTTGATTCGTAAAGTCCGAAGAATGGCGCAACGTGAATTTGAATATATTAAATCGGAGGTTATTGCTTTGATAAAAAAATAAACGGCCACCATTACTGGTGGCCTCGGAGCCCGAAGGCATAGTAAATAAATACTACCATTTACTAAACGGCGATGTCAATTTTTTTATAAATTGTGGACTGTACATCGGATTGACATTTTTCCCCATTCGGAGTAGTTTAGTTCTGCGCTACACAACCAACAACTCGTAGCCATTTTTGGAGGACGTGATGAATGATGCGGTCATGTGGGCGATCGTCAAGAGCGGAAACTACAGCGCAGCAGTTGATGCGGCACAGTTTTACTCCCCAGAAGGGCATCTGTGGTTAGGGCACTACATCATGCTCATTGAGGCAGCGCTGCACCATGGGCGGTATTCAGACGTGATCAGCGCTGTCAAGCACGGCCCTATGCGTGCAAGCGATTTTCGGTCTATCGGTCGTGCACTCATCGCACACAGCCGTTGGAAGGAATTCGGTGAACTTGTGCTGATCGGGCGCGAGATGCTCATCGACGCGGCTCGCGCAGAACTCGCTGGTCGAATCGCGGATGGCGATTACGACAATGCCTGGATTCTCGCAACGGCATGCGAACACACGTTCACGCAAGCGGAATGCGACTTGCTTGCGCGTGCGCACGTGAAGAAGCATTCGGCATTTCCGTTTGGTTTCGAAAAGCGTGGGGTCTCTCCCGTCCTCAAGCCGTCGCAAGAAGTGTTCGAGGAAATGCTTCAACGGTGGCTTGTTGGCTGGACCACGAACGTCATAAATCGCGATGTTTGTCCGTGGGATCACATCGCCGACATCGCGGCGCACCTCGATCGCAAGCTGACCAGTGCGGAAGTCGTGCGCATCGTTGATACGCTCAAGGCGCGGTACCCGCACCTCACGTACTTCGCCGGTGTGTTCGATACTATCATTGAGTGTTGCGATGATGCGGAAGGTGTTGACTACATCCTGCGTCACTCCAAGCGGTGCAATAACTGGCTGAAGTGGGCGTGCGAGCGTCCGGCCTCTGCTGAAATGCGGAAGGAGCTTCTGCATGAAATGCTGACGCGTCACGAAATCTATGCGGCAGCGCGGCTTGCCCAAGTGCTTGGGACCGAACTCGCGCCAGATGTGTTCATGCAGGAAATCGCACACCACCTGCAGACGAATCAGGTGGAACGGGCAGTCGAGATCATGATCAAGTTTCTTCCAACTGACGCGGCAGCAGAACTGGTGCTGCCAAAGTGTCTGTCGGATGGGCTGCCCACGACGACCGCTAAGGTCATTCCGTTTCTTGGTCGTGAACTCTCTGTTGCGGAGCGCTCCACCTTGGTACAGGGTGCAATTGTGTACTACTGGGTGAACTCCCGTAGTAGTCAGGCACTTGAGGCTGCGATCGACTACGTGCGTGCTGGCGTGACGCCCGAAGTTCTTCATGAATTCGTCACGGCGTGTACCAGCGTCAAGGACGTATACTTTCAACGCACGCTCATTACGGCGGGCATCCTGAATGCTCCTGCGAAAGCAGCGTGACAACGCACGCACAAAACAACCAAGCCCCCGCACCGGATTCAAGCGAATGCGAAGGTGTGTGGGGCGTTTTTTTATCCTTGACGGCCGTGAAACAGTTTGCTACACTTGCTCCATTAATTAACAAATCAACCGATTGCAACCGCCCGCGGCCTGCCTGAACGAGATACCGTTCAGGTCCGCGTTCGCGAGATCGGCGCAGATTAAAAGGAAAAAAATATGCCACAATTACCAGTTCTCGAGGAAATGCTTGCCGCAGGCATGCATTTCGGCCATCGCGCAACGCGCTGGCATCCGAAAGCAAAGCCGTTCATTTTTGGTGAACGCCAAGGGATCCATGTGATCAATCTTGAAGTTGCGCAGGAAAAACTTGCGGAAGCAGGTGAATTTGCAAAGCAACTTGCAGCAGAAGGCAAGTCACTTGTATTTCTTGGAACCAAGGAGCAGGCGCGCGCGATCGTGAAAGCAGAAGCTGAGCGGTGCGGTATGCCGTATATTGTCGAAGGATGGATTGGTGGTCTCGTGACCAATTATGACGAAATCGGCAAACTGCTCGAGCGGTATCGCAAGATGCGTGCAGATCGCGAAGCAGGCGTGTGGGAAAAATACACGAAAAAAGAGCGGTCAGTGCTTGAAGCAGATTACCAGAAAAAGCGTGTGGTGCTCGAAGGGTTGAGTGCGTTGAAAAAAATGCCCGACGCTTTATTTGTTGTTGACATTCGCAATGAAAAAACGGCAGTGACTGAAGCTGGCGTGCGCAAGATCCCGATGATTGCAATGACAGACACCAATGTGAATCCGGAGTTAGTGTCACATGCGATTCCGGCAAATGATGATGCGGTGAAATCAATTGCCTTGGTGACCAAGTTTATCGCAGACGCCGTGATTGAGGGTGCATCGCAGCGACCAGCGGCATCAGAAGAAACACCAAAAACACCACGCCACAGCGAGCGTGCACTCGTCACCGCACAACAATAATTAATTTTTGTATGATCGACACAAAGCTCATTGCACAACTTCGTGAAAAAACCGGCGCTGGCATCGTGGATGTCAAAGCAGCACTTGAGGAATCGGGCGGCGACATGGCTGCGGCAGAAGAATCGTTGCGTAAAAAAGGAATTTTGAAGGCGGGAAAAAAATCTGATCGCGTTGCGGGCGAGGGAATCGTGTATTCATACATTCACGGCAATCAAAAAGTTGGCGTGATGGTTGAATTGCGTTGTGAAACAGATTTTGTTGCACGCACTGAAGGCTTCACCCAGCTTGCGCACGACATTGCACTGCACATCGCGGCGATGAATCCGTTGTATCTTGATGAGGCGGCGGTTCCGCAGGAAGTGATTGACAAGGAGCGCGAGATTTACAAAGCAGAAATGGCAGGCTCAAACAAACCCGAGGAGATCATGGGTAAAATTATCGAAGGCAAGGTTGCAAAATTTTACACTGACGTTTGTTTGTTGAAACAGCAATTCATCAAAGATGAATCAATGACCATTGAAGAAGTGATCAAACACGGCATCGCAAAAATGGGTGAGAACATTCAGCTCAAGCGATTTGTGCGATTTCACTTGGGGCAGGATTAACTTTTTAGATTGTTCGCAGTTCTGCGGCTTGATATTCTGACAAGATACCACGGGCATTCAATATGCCGATAAGTTTGAAGCTCGTTGCATCTTGTCGGCCAGATTTTGCGCTGAAGCCTTTGTGAAAACTGTTAGTTTCCGCGCGAAAATCTTTGAGGTCTTGTTTGAGCTCATCTACATCTTTGCGGAGCGATACGAGCTCGTCCTGAATCGACGTGAAATAAACCTCATGTTCTTTTTCGATGGTGTCAAAGCGCTCCAAAATTTCTTTTTTCATCGACTGCATCTCTTTTTTCATCGATTGCATGGAGTCCATGATCGATGCAAGCGTGATTTTTTTTGAACCCCCCTTACGCGGCATATGTTTGTTGTTAACTGATGAGTGAATAATGGGCGAACCGTATCACGATCACTTTTTTTGCGCAACGCTTTTTTTGTGTGCGTCCATTGGCCAGCCACACTCGCGGCAGACAGCACTCTCACAGGGAGCTGTATCACGTGTTTTGACGCGCCACTTCCAGTAGTGCTCATTGTCGGCTTTTCGTTTGGCACACCGCATACACTGCTTTAAATGCCACAGCGGTTTTGGATCATCGCCAAAACAGATCTGAGTAAATTCATAACTACCCGGTTTTGGGCGGTTCGTTTTAATTGCCATAGATTTTTTATTTTGTGAAGCGCATGCATGCGTTGTATGCAGCATATCATTCGCGCAAGAGCTGGCAATACCGAAAAGTTGATAACTCGGCGTCAAATGTGGATAACAAAAAAGTTATCCACCGCGTCAGACTTTATGCCCAGCTTATCCCTGTGAATATCCGGAAAAGTGTTATAATACTGCCATATTTTTTACCTCTATGGCTATTCGTGTTGCAATTAACGGCTTTGGCCGTATCGGTCGTCAGGCATTCAAGGCAGGGTTCGGGCGCAAAAAACTAGAATTTGTTGCGATTAATGATTTGGCAAGCGCGGAACAGCTTGCGTATCTGCTCGCGCATGATTCGGTCTATGGCGCATGGCCGCACAAAGTTTCGGCGCGTGGCGCAACACTTGTTATTGATGGGGCGAAAATACCGGTGCTCACGGAAAAGGACCCCGCAGCGCTGCCGTGGAAAAAATTTAATGTCGATGTAGTTATTGAATCAACTGGTCGCTTCACCAATGAACAAGATTTAAAAAAACATGTCGTTGCAGGCGCGCGTGCTGTCATTTTATCCGCACCGGCAAAAGGCGGCGACGTTCCGACATTTGTGCGCGGCGTAAATGATGAAAAATTGGGACGCACAAAAATTTTAAATAGCGCAAGCTGCACGACAAATTGCGTCGCGCCTATTGCAGCAGTGTTGCACGAAACATTTGGAATCGCAAAAGCTGGTCTGACCACGATCCATTCATACACCGCGGATCAAGCACTGGTTGACGGACCGCACAAAGATTTTCGACGTGGCCGGAGTGCGGCGCTCAACATGGTTCCAACGACAACAGGCGCCGCGATCGCCGTTACCGAAACAATTACTGATTTGCGTGGCAAGTTTGACGGCAGCGCCATTCGTGTTCCGACGCCAATCGGCTCGTTGTCGGATTTTACATTTTTATTGAAGAAAAAAACGACTGTTGTCGCGGTCAATGCGGCGCTCATTGCCGCATCAAAACAAAAACAGTGGAAAGGAATCTTGGAATGTTCGACCGAACCGCTGGTGTCACAAGACATTGTTGGAAATTCGGCAAGCGCAATTGTTGATCTGCAATTTACGCAAGTCATTGACGGCGATTTAGTTAAAATTTTGGCATGGTATGACAATGAGTGGGGATATGCACACCGGTTGATCGAGATGGTGGAGAAAGTCGGTTGAAGTTGACAGCTGATTTGCGCTCGTGCTACAAAATGTATAAGCGGCTCAGGGTGAGTCGTGCAAACTACTGAGAGAGCAGAGGGCAGCCATGCATCGACTTCGCTATCACGTACACGAGCCTGAATGTCGACTGCGCGATCTACGCGTGGAACACGGGCTTCCTGTTCCGAAGGAGTTCCACAAGGTTCGCTATCGGCACACGAGCAAGAGCATGCTTCGTGCAATGCTGAAGAGCGGCGTGCTTCAGTATCGTCTCGATGATGCTGGCGTACATACCATTTCAGTCGCTGAGGCGATCGAGGGCACGTCGTGGCAGCGCGTCGTCAGCGACTCGAACGCGCCAGCGCACGTTTCGGTGTTCGCGTTCCTCGAGAAGAAGTTCGTCAAGTTCGGCATTCGCTTCCGCTTGCGGGGGAAGACGGCGACGCGCGGTCCGAACAACATCGTTGACTGCGTCAACGGCCCCCTCCTCATCGGCGGCAGGCAGGCAACGCTGCTCGACGCGCTTATGCTGCCGAGCTCAGCGTTCACCACGCCGAGGCGCGCAGCAGCACCGGCACGCTGAACCAACACAGAACCGATCCAACACGCGGCTGTTTCAGACGAACGCCGCGGGGGAGTAGACGCCACACGGCAGCTGCTCCCTGTTTTTGTTATACTAGAGCCACTATGAAATTACGCACCCTTGCTGAAGCTCCGATTTTCAAAGACACACATGTATTGGTACGCATTGATTCTGATGTTGCAGTTGTTCGGGGCGCTCTTACACCCGAATCTGTGTATCGATTGGATTGTGCACTGCCCACATTGAAATATTTGTTAAAAAAACGCGCGGTGGTTACCGTGATGGGTCATCGTGGTCGACCGCAGGGAAAAAAAATTGCTGCGTTGTCGCTTGCACCAGTTCAAAAATATTTGGAAGCGCGCCTCAAGACAAAATTAAAATTTTTGCCCAACACGCGATTTGATGCGCGCGAAGAAAAAAATGATCTGACCTACGCGCGCGAGTTAGCGCTTGATCACGAAATTTTTATCAACGAATCTTTTGCAACGAGCCATCGCGCGCATTCGTCAACGCACGCGATCACAAAAGTATTGCCAAGTTTTGCTGGATTGCAGTTTGAGCGCGAGGTGTGGGAGTTGTCAAAATTATTTGCTGCAGCCACCCCTCTCGCACTCATTGTCGGTGGCGCAAAATTTGACACCAAGGTTCCGGTCATTGAAAAATTTGTGAAGCGCGCACAGCATGTTTTTATCACCGGTGCGGCGGCGAACGCATTTTTGGTCGCGAAGGGTTTCAGGGTGGGCGGCTCGTGCGTCGATGACCAATCTGTTGCAATGGCGAAAAAATTATTGAAGCATAAAAATATTGTATTGCCTGTTGATCTGATCATCGCTGCAATTGGCGGCGCGAGCAAAAAATTTCGTGCCGTTGCGCTTGAGGAATTACCAAACGGTGCGGCGGTGTGTGGCGCGAGAGAGGCGAATGTGGATGTGGGACCGGCGACGCTCGTCATGATGTCAGAAATGCTCGTTGGCGTTCGAACCGTTGTGTGGAATGGGCCAGCTGGTGTGTTTGAGCATGAGCCGTTTCATTTGGGAACTGAGCGTACGGCACGGCTACTCGCCAAATTTGGTCGTGGCGGTGCGCAGGTTATTGCGGGTGGCGGCGAGACCGTGACCGCGATTATGGCGAGCAACATGCAGCGCGGTTTCAGTCACCTCTCAACAGGTGGCGGCGCGATGCTGGCGTTTTTGGGTGGGGAAAAACTTCCGGCTGTCGTCGCACTCATGCGGTAATCACCGGAATTTGCTATACTCAGCGCACAAGCAAATCTAATTTTTTAACTATGTACGTTAATGACAAATGTCCGTGCGGCAACGCATGTTGTGCAAATGGAACGTGCGCCGCATGCGCAAATGATGCCATTGATTCTGGTGTGATGGATCACGACGTATGCTGTGGTGGCAACGGTGCAGGTGGTGGTCATGCGGCGCTTGCGTCGGCACACATGCATTCACCATTGTTTAAATTGGTGGCGGTCGTGCTCGTGATTTTTTTGGCAACGCTTATTGCAAACAATGTTAAAAAATTTCAGCACATTGGTGTAACCCCCAAGCAGCAAAACATGCTGACGATTTCAGGGTCGGGGAAAGTGACGGCAACACCAACCATTGCGGTCACGAGTGTTGGCTTGGTGACAGAAAAGGCAGATGTCGCTGCAGCACAGTCTGAAAATTCTGAAAAAATGAATGCGCTGATTGCGGCGATGAAAACGCTTGGCATTGCGGAAAATGACATCAAGACAACGCAGTATCAAATTTATCCGAAATATACCTACGATGAAAAAAAGGGAAGTCAGATCACTGGATATTCGGTGACGCAGAGTGTTGAAGTTAAAATTCGTGATTTGAAAAAGATTTCACAGGTGCTTGCTAAAGCAGGCGAGGCAGGAGCAAATCAGGTGAGCGGTATTCAGTTCACAATTGACGAGCCGAAAAATTTGCGCGCACAGGCGCGTGAAGCAGCGGTGAAGGATGCGCAAGAAAAAGCGGCAAAGTTGGCTGCAGAATTGGGTGTGCGGTTGGTCAAAATTGTTGGATTCAATGAATCAACGGGTGGCGATGTGCCACCGATGCCGATGATGCTGGCAAAAGATGGTGGTTATGGCATGGGTGGTGGTGTGCCAGAGGTGCAAGCAGGAACGCTCGACATTGAATCAGTTGTTGCAATAACGTTTGAATTCGAATAAGCGACTATGAAAATTACCAAAATTCGTGCGCAAGAAATTCTTGACTCGCGTGGCAATCCAACGGTTCGGGTCTTTGTGACCGTAGACGGAAAATTGACGGTGAGCGCTGCAGTGCCGAGTGGAGCGTCAACCGGATCGCATGAGGCACTTGAGTTGCGCGATGAAGATAAAAAACGATATGGCGGCAAAGGCGTCTTGAAGGCGTGCGCGAATATTGAGAAAAAAATTGCACCACGCTTGATTGGCCTTGATCCGCGCAAGCAGCGCGAGATTGATGCATTGATGCTGCGGCTTGACGGAACGAAAAATAAAACAAAATTGGGCGCAAACGCCATTTTGGGCGTGTCGCTTGCTGTTGCACGCGTTGCAGCTGTGGCAACAAAACGTGAACTTTGGGAACATATTCGTAAGACGTATGGTTTGAAATCGTCGCACAAATTTCCACACGCAACCATGAATGTGATTAACGGCGGCGTCCATGCTGATTCTGGTTTGTCGACGCAAGAATTCATGATCATTCCGCAGCAAAAAAAATTTAGCGACCGCGTGCGCGTGGGGGCGGAAGTGTTTGCGGTGCTGAAAAAAATTCTGAAAGACGAAAAATTTTCCGTTGGTGTTGGCGATGAAGGCGGCTTTGCGCCGCGTCTCGGCAGTTCTGAAAAAGCGCTGCAAGTACTCATGGCAGCGATTCAACAGGCTGGATATCGGCCGGGTGCTGACGTGAAACTCGGCACTGATGTTGCGGCATCTGAATTTTATGACAAAGGGGTCTATCATTTCGAAGGCAAGAAAAAAACAGGCGCGCAGATGATTGATATGATCGTCGGATGGGTGCAAAAATATCCGCTCGTGTCAGTTGAGGATCCATTGCACGAGGACGATTGGGAGCATTGGGAGAAATTCACGGCGCGTCTCGGACACTCAATCGCCATTGTTGGTGATGACTTGTTTGTGACGAATCGCGAACGGCTGCAAATGGGGATTGATCGCCATGTGGCGAATGCGATCTTGATTAAAGTGAATCAGATCGGCTCATTGTCAGAAACGATCGACACGATTTTGCTCGCGCAAAAACATGGCTACAAAGTTTCTGTCTCGCATCGCTCCGGAGAAACCGCTGACACTTTTATTGCCGATCTCGCCGTTGCCGTGGGTGCTGACTTTTTGAAGTCAGGCTCGCTGTCGCGCAGCGAGCGTGTTGAGAAATATAATCGAGTGATGGAAATTGAACGAGAGTAACTATGGGAAAATTTGAACTGCCACCGCATGTTGTAAAGTTGGAAAGACTAAAAATGAAGGGACCACAGACATTTGATAATCCTGATGAAGTTCGTACAACGCTCAAAGAGGTGTTTGATTCGCCGATCAAATTTGCGCGGCTCGAAATGTTGTTTCCGCAAATCTCAGAATCAGAGTTCAGAAAAATAGAGCTGTTTGCCCGCAGTAGAACACCACGATGCAAAGAGTCATACGAACAATTTGTTGGCACATTGCAAGAAAAGTTTAAGTCGCCCGCTGCGCTACTGCGCGAATTGGCCATTCCCGGCAAATTGGGGATATAGTAATCAGAACATATGCCAGAAAAAAATTTTCGTCCGACCGTATTAATCATCAACGACGGCTGGGGCGTTGCGCCTGATAGCGATGGCAATGCAATCACGCGAGCCAAAACACCGAATTTTTCCAAGTGGATTAAGACGTATCCGACGATGACGATTAAATCATCCGGCATTGACGTTGGATTGTCGTGGGGCGAGATGGGAAATTCTGAAGTTGGTCACCTCAACATCGGCGCGGGGCGCGTGTATTACCAGACCTTGCCGCGCATTGGAAAAGAAATTAGTGACAAAAGTTTTTTCAACAACGCAGCGCTGCAAAAAATCGCGGCGCACGCAAAACAAGGGGGCGCGCTCCATTTGCTCGGCATCGTGTCAGCGGGAAATGTCCATGGCAGCGACGAACATCTCAATGTGCTGCTGGAATTCTGCAAAGCGCAAGGTCTTTCAAATGTTTTTGTGCATGCGATTCTTGATGGTCGTGATTCGAAATTTGATTCGGGAAAAATGTTCATCGAGCGGCTGCTTGCGAAAATGAAGGAGCTTGGCGTCGGGAAATTAGCAACCCTCAGTGGCCGTTTTTTTGCCATGGATCGCGACAATCGATGGGAGCGTGTGGAAAAAATGTATCGCATCATGACCGATGGTGCGCCGTCTGTCGACGATCCGCTCGCTGCAATTCAAAAATCATATGACGCAAAAGTGTATGATGAGGAATTCGTGCCGGTGATGATTGACGAAATGGGGAAAGTCAAGGCTGGCGACGCGGTTTTATTTTTCAATTTTCGTCCGGATCGTGCGCGCGAAATCACTCGTGCGTTTGTTGCACCTGACTTCGATAAATTTGCGCGCACCAAAATTGATCCGCTTCTGTTTGTGACGATGACTGAATATGAAAAAGGACTTCCGGTTGACGTCTGCTATCCGCCGGATGTGATTAAAATGTCGCTTGCAGAAACAATTTCGCGTGCGGGCAAGAAACAGTTTCACGTTGCAGAAACGGAAAAATATGCACACGTTACATTTTTTTTGAACGGCACGATCGAAGAAGCGTGGCCGGACGAGGATCGAAAAATCGTGCCATCACCGAAAGTGACGAGCTACGCTGAAGCGCCGGACATGTCTGCGATTGGCGTTGCTGAAGAGGCGGTGAAAGCAATTGAATCGAACGCGTATGATTTTGTGGTGATGAATTTTGCAAATGCGGACATGGTTGGCCACACCGGCGATTTTGCGGCGACAGTCAAAGGCGTTGAGGCGGTGGATAAGGCAATGGGAATGGTGGTGGCGATCACGCTCGCAAAGGGTGGCGCGGTATTCATCACCGCAGACCACGGCAATGGCGAAGAAATTGTGAACATCAAAACAGGCGACAAGGATAAAGAGCACTCAACCAATCCAATTCCGTTTTTGTGTATCAGCGGCGAATGGGAAGGGCAGCTGGGACCGGGCGGTGAAGTGATTGGCGGTGATTTGTCGCTCGTGCAACCAGTCGGGATGCTTGCGGATGTGGCGCCAACACTTTTAAAAGCACTGGGACTTGCTCAACCGCCTGAGATGACCGGTCGTGCACTCATGTGATATACTGATGCCATCATTGGCGCTGTTCAAATCGCCACACATTCTTTTCATATGACCACGTCTGCCGTTACGCAAGCTGATCTTGAAAAAACAGCTGAAGAGCTTGGAGAAAAAGCCGGTTTTTTGCTCGCCGCTGCTCCGTGGCCAGATGACGTCAAAGCAGCGTGGGTTCATTTGATTGATGAAATGTCAACAGATGAGATAGGCGAGTTCACCGAGCTACTCGAATTTTTATTTGCCGATTCGATGACTGCAGACATTGATGACGAATTTAAAAAACAGACTGATGCGGTGCGTCACACACAGGCTTCGTCGCAACAGGAGGCCTTGGCGCAACTTGATGCGCTACACGCACGAGTGAGAGCGCGAATTTCAACTTGATCTTTGACCACTATGCTTTTACCTCCAGCAGAACAGATGCCAAAAGTAGACGTCGCCATCACTCCTGATGGCGAGGCGTCCGCAACCGCGCAGCAAGAAAATAAAACAGAGAAAATTGATTTGGGCGGCGAAAAAACCCAAAGCATGCCCGCTGCGCAAAAACCAGGATTTTTAGAGCGTGCAAAAAATGCGCTGAAAAATACCGTTGGCTCCAAAGAATTTTGGTTTAAAGAACGACAGGCAATCTCGAATCAAGACGATGACAGCAAGGCAATGCGTGTCACAAAAAATGTAATGCGAGCCGGTGGCGTGCTTGGAAAGGCGGCGTTTGACATGGCTGCAAGTGTGACGGGTGCAAAAGTTTTGTTTGATTTGCCGCTCCATTTGTTGCAATCGAGTGAGGTAAAAAATAATCGTGCTGAGGCATTGAAAATTTTGACTGGTCAGGGAAAATTTGAAGAAAAACAGCTACAGATCAAAGCATTGCTTGAGCAGGCGAGCATGGCCAAAAAATTGTCGCCGCAAGAATTGGTGGCGTTCAACGCAGCACTCGAAGGTGTTGACAAGGGATGGCAGCCGGTTGCTGAGGCAAAGTACACCCAAGTGCTCGACAGCTACATGCAAGCAAAAACGTCGGGGATGCAGGTGGTGAGACAGGGGGTGAATACGTTGTTTATGGTCACTGGCACACAGGTGTTGCGCGCCGGCGCGACGTTGACGCTCAAAGGACTCGAAGCATTTGCAGCGAGCAAGCAAGATGCGACGCGCGACAAAATTGCAGGTGGCGAAAAAGGCGCTGGCGAAATTTTTAAATCCAAATTTAAAGAAGGTTTATTGAAAACCGTGACGCTTGGCATGGCTTCGTCCGAGCAAAATCGATCGGGAATGAAAAAATTCGCCGACGCCGCGCAAGCACTCGGCACGATCGGAACGTTTCTTGGCATTGGCAGCGCTGCATATCAGGAAGCGTCGCACGGATCCGTGTCAGGTCACATTCAGGAAGCGTTTTCAAAATTGCAGAGTGGTGAATTCGGTGAGTTTGCCGGACATAATGTAGAAACGAATGCCAATCGCATGGCAGATTTGTATTTGAATGGCGGCATAGCAAAACAATTTGGCGCGATGTTTACCCAGATTAAGGGTGGCGTCGGCGGCGCAATTGATCATTGGTTTGGTTCTGGCGCGCCAAAGGCAGAGGCGATTCGACAAGCGGCGGCGGTGGCGCATCATGACTATGCGAGTGACGCAGGTAAGGCTATTGGTGCAGGAATTTTGAGTGCAAATGAAAAAGTCGTCAGCGCGGTTGATCAGGCGAAGAATGCAGCGGGCAAATTTATGGTAGCTGCAGCGACTGAGGCGTTTAATCCAGATAAACAAGTCGGGCCACCGCTGTCAGCGGCGTCGCCAGAAGCGCAGTTTGGGCAAGCGTCGAGAACAGTTGAATTTGAAGAACCTGAGGTTGTTGCTGTTGATCGCGCGGACATTGAGCCAACACAAACCGTTACGTTTGATGAAGAGGAAGCTGGGGTGATTCGACCTGCACCGATCGCGCGGCCATCGATTAAGCTCGACACAGCGGTGCGCGCAATTGATGATGGTGAAATAACCCCAGAAGGACGTCGTAAAACCACGAAAGTCCTTGAGGCAGCGGCGAATAAATTAGATGCAATTGGTGAACAACGTGCTGCGGTGAAGACAGAAGTCGCGAAAGCATCTGCGACGATTGATACAGCGCTTGCAGATTTGAAACAGCCAATGCCAAAATCTGAACTCGCGCAGCAGCTCGCGGCTGCGGAAGATGGGGTGAAACATACAGCACAAGAATCGACCGCAATAGTTCGCCCAATTGACGAGGGTGAATTGAGTGCGGTAGATAAAAAGAAAATTACGCGCGTACTTGAACAACAAGCGAAACAGTTGGACAAAATTGGTGAACAGCGCGCCGCGGTGAAAGCAGAAGTTGCAAAAGCATCTGCAGCGATTGATCAGGCACTTGTAGAATTGAAACAGCCAGCACCAAAATCTGAACTCGCACAGCAACTTGCGGCTGCAGAAGACAATGCCGCAAAGAGCGTTGGCAAGTCCGCATTGCGACTGAAGATGGAAGCAGCGGCGGCGAAGTCGCGTGAACTTGAGGCAGTCGTGACCGAAGAAAAACCGGTGGCACCAGCCGAGACCGCAGCAGATACGCGTCGTGCTGAAATTGTTGCAAAGGTAAAGGCAGAGGTTGATAAAGCAATGGGACCCGTTGATAAAGTGATCGCGGATATTCAGCAGCCAGTTGCAAAAACTGAGCTCACCGAGCAGCTCGCGGCCGCGGAAGAAACCGCGTCAGTGAAAGCGGGAAAGTCTGCACTACGATTAAAAATGGAGGCAGCTGCAGCGCAGGCACGCGAATTAGAAACAGAAGATGTTGTCGAAAAGCCAGCGGCAGCAGAACCAGCAATTAACAAGGAAACAGCTGGAAATGAATTTGCAAAACTTGATCGGCAACTTGAGGAAATGCGCGCGACAAAACCAAAAACACGCCTCGCCGAACAGTTGGCAGCAGCAGAAGATCAGAAAGTGGTCGTTGATAAACAGGCAGCGCTTCGTGCCAAGATGGATGCTGCCGATGCGGCGGGGCGACAATTACAGCCACCTGACCAACAAGAAGTGGTGCGAAGCAAGTCGTTTGTATCTGGCATGAAAAAAGCGCTTGAGGGCAGTGCAAAAGCGGTGGACACCGCGGTTGCACGCGGCGAAATTCAAGACACGCTCAACAAAGATCTTGGTAAATACGGGTTGCGTGTGGTGCAGGGTCGCAGTGGTGAGACGATTGATTTTAAACCGTCAAAAGGAATTAAAAAGTTGCTTGAGGCAAATCCAGTTTTATCACGAAATCATCCGTTCGCAAAGGCTGGTATTGGTTCAGCAACATTTGACAAGATGCCAAACAACACGTTGCTCGATATGAAGGGTGAAAGCATGATGACGAGCGCATATCAAATTGGTGTGCTTGAACGCGAGGCGCAAAGTTTGCCAAATGGTGCCGCAAAAGAAGCGGTACTTGCCATGAAAAAAAGTTTACAGGAAGATCTTGACGCGATGGTGAAAGAGTCGGCATCAGTTGTTGATAAAAGGAAAGTGGCGAACATGATTGCGGCAGTAGCGAAAAATCCGGATACATTATAAACGCTATGGTCAGTGCCATCACTTCATTTGATTGGTGGCTTGTCGGACGCAGTCACGAATTTTTGATCGTGCATCCGGCGATTGCGACGATTATTGTTTTTTTAAATTACGCGTTTGTGATTGTGCTCATTGGCGTGGTTGTGGCGTTTATTTTTCGCACGAGCACGCATCTCGCGGTGCGGCGCACACACAGTATTCTGTTTGCATTTCATGCCGCGGTTGCGTATTTGGTCAGTCGCTTTTTGGGGTTTCTGTATTTTCGACCACGCCCATTCGTGACTCATGAAATGATCCCCTTGATAGAAATGTCGCCATTGTCAAAATCTTTTCCGTCAAGTCATGCGTTGGTTTCATTTGCGGTTGCTATGGCGCTTCTGTATCGAGATCGGCGGTGGGGCTTCGCCGCGTTCGCGCTCGCTGGTTTGATCGCGATAACGCGTGTTTTGATCGGTGTTCATTACCCGAGCGACATACTTGCCGGCGCGGCTTTGGGCGTGGTAACATCGATGCTCATTAAACGATTTGCGTAACTGTTGACTCCTGTATGAGCGCACTCAAAATTGTCATCCGCGCAGGCGGAACCGGCACACGATTGTGGCCGCTTTCAACGACTGACGTGCCAAAACAATTTGTGTCGGTGCTGTCCGACAAATCATTGTTGCAAGAAACGTTCGCGCGTGTCGCGACATTTGGCGTTGAGAATATTTTTGTGACCACCAACATGCGGTACGT
>MFQD01000031.1:0-7030 GCA_001782975.1 Candidatus Magasanikbacteria bacterium RIFCSPHIGHO2_02_FULL_50_9b | reverse complement strand
CGCGCAATTGCCGCAGTTGCCCGCTGACCACATCATCGCCGAGCCGCTGAAGCGCAACACGGGTCCGGGTATGGCGTTTGAAACTGCCGTGCTTGCGTCTTTGTTTGGCGAAGAAAATCCGGTGATCGCGAGTATTCCGTCTGATGATTTTGTCGGGAATGCGGAACAGTTTGTGATTGCGCTTGAACAGATTGCTGCGTATCTTGAGCGCGAGCCGGAGCACATTGTTTTGCCACTCGTGACGCCTGCTGCCGTTGATCCGGGATACACCTATGTTCGCGCAGCGCTCGCCGAAACAGATGCGGCGCTCGCGCCAATCATTGAATGGGTTGAAAAACCTGACACAGAGTTGTGCGGTCAGATGGTTGCATCTGGTGGATGGTTTGCACACACCGGTATGTATGTGTGGAAATTAAAAACAGCTGTTGCGATGTTCCAGCAATTGGCGCCACAGGTGTGGAATTTGGTGTGTCGCGTGCGCGACGGATTGGCTGTGGGCAACACCGACGCTGCAATGCAGCAAGCGAACGAGTTGCCGATTATTTCAATTGAATCACTTGCCACAAAATTGTATGGCGCCAAGGTCGGCTATCGTGCTGATGCGTGGAACTGGTCAGACGTGGGAAAGTGGGCAGTGGTGAAAGAGCTCATGCAGCACGATGAAAAAAGTAATGCATCGTCGCACAACGAAACACATTTCATTAATGCGCGAAATAATTTGGTGTATGGCAAACCGGGCAAGCGCGTCGTGTGTGTTGGTGTCGCGGATTTAATTATCGTTGATCGCGGTGATCATTTGCTCGTGTGCCGGATTGATGAATCGCACAACATTGGTTCGATTGCAGAACAGATCAGTAAATTTGGAGCTGTTTTATGAAGCGTATCGTGTTGTTTTTTTTGGTTCTTGCCGTTGCGAGCGGCGCGTGGTGGTTTGTGCGGCGCAGCGCGAATGAGGCACCCGCGGTTTCGCCTCCTGCGCCGCGCTTGACACTCACCGAGGGGCGCGATTTGCGCGATCTTGCCGAGCTCATGGTTCAAAAAAAAATGGTTACCAGCTCAGCAGATTTGTATGCGCTCATTGGTGAACCGGCACATCAGCCGACCGTTGGTAGTGTGCCAACAGCGCAATTTGATTTTTTGCGGAGCAAGCCGCGCGGCATCAGTCTTGAAGGGTATTTATTTCCTGATACCTATGAAATCAGTCTGCGTGGTGGCGCATCGGAATTGGTGAGCACGATGCTCAAAAATTTTGATCGTAAATTTACACCCGCGATGCGCGCCGATGCCGCCGGAGCCGGCCGAACGATTCATGAAGTCGTGACTGTGGCAAGTATTTTGGAAAAAGAGGTGCGCGGTGCTCGTGACCGTCGCATGGTTGCTGATATTTTGTGGCGGCGCGCGGATGCAGGCTGGGGATTGCAAGTTGATGCGTCCGTCAATTATGTGACGGGCAAGAGCGGGCGGTTCACGAGCGCTGCTGATCGCGCGTCACTTTCCGCGTGGAACACATACAAACATCGCGGGTTGCCACCGGGTCCCATTGGCAATCCGGGTGTGGCAACGCTTGAGGCAGCACTTGAACCGGAGCAAAATAAATTTTGGTTTTATTTAACGGCGCCTGATGGCACGGTGCATTACGGCCGCACGCTCGAGGAGCACAATGCGAATAAAAAATATCTGCGATGAAAACGAGTGAGTTAGATTATGTGTTGCCGCCGGAGCGCATCGCGCAAAAATCTGTACAGCCGCGCGACACGTCAAAGATGATGGTTTTTGATCGCGCTACTGGCGCGGTCGAACACCGGCAATTTTGTGACATCGCGAATTTTTTACGACGCGGCGATTTGCTCGTATTCAACAACACGAAAGTTTTTCGCGCGCGGTTGCGTGGGCGTGTTGGTGAACATGCTGTTGAAATTTTGTTGCTGCGACCGCATGGCGACGTGTGGGAATGTTTGGGCAAGCCGGGAAAGCGACTACGGGTTGGTGCGAAAATTATTTTTTCGCGTACGACTGCGGCGACCGTTCTTGAGCGTTTTGAAAATGGTTCGTTTATTGTACAATTTTTTTCTGGGGCAAAAAAAATGAGCCATCAGCAACTCATGAAATTTGCAAACGCGCATGGCGAAATTCCGTTGCCACCATATGTTTCTAGCGGGCCAACAAAATTATCTGACTACCAAACAGTGTATGCCAAACAGGTTGGTTCTGTTGCAGCGCCAACAGCCGGATTTCATTTCACGCGCGCACTCAGAGTGCGGCTCAAAAAAATGGGTGTGCAGTTTGCCGAGGTGACGCTGCATGTGGGGATTGGGACGTTTCAACCGATCAAAACAGAACACGTTGACGACCATCAGATGCATGCAGAAATGGTTGGCGTGTGCGCATCTGACGCACAAAAAATTGCGCATGCCAAAAAAGAGGGTCGGCGTGTCATCGCTGTTGGCACGACCACCACGCGCGCGCTCGAAGGCGCGGCTGATGCAGTATTGAATGGCGCAGCGTGGTATGGCGACGTGGATATTTTTATCCATCCCGGATTTCAATTTCGCGTCGTTGATGCGCTCGTGACGAATTTTCATCTGCCAAAATCAACACTCATGCTGCTGGTCAGTGCCATGATTGGTGAGCCACACGGTGGCTTAAAAAAATTGAAAGAATTATACGCAGTTGCCATTCAGCAAAAATATCGGTTCTATAGTTTTGGGGATGCGTTGTTGGTTGAATAAAAAAACGAGGTGTCATGCCCGTTGCATGTACACCTCGGGAATCAATCCCATTGATCCGGACGAGTGGGTTTGATGATTGCCGTTTCGTTCATCCACCAATCGCGCAGTGCGAGTTTCGCTATTTTGTGTGGTAGCGAGCGGCAAGGTCGATGTTGGTTTCACGCTGGAGCAGCTGTAACACTGCAGCATCGCGGATTTCATCTGCCCATGGCAAATCATTCATACAGTATGCTGCCGTCTCCAGCGAGCGTGCTGCCAGCACCGGAAGGCGGAACCGTTCGAATGCGTCAGATTCGAATGCGAGCTCGGCCAGGAGTAGCAAGAGGCGCTCCGAATGAACTGGTGGACCATGGCGCTGCCTTCTACCTGCATCTTTACCACCGCCGACCTCCATCGCAGCGAACACCACACAGGCAAGGCCGGGTGTAGGGCTTTTCACACAGCAGTGAGTGTCTCCGCACCACGCCTCGAGAACCGGAATTGTGCCGCTGACCCTCATTTCATCAGCGTGTTCGATGGGAAGGCTGATGACGTGTGGCAATCCAGCCAGCGTGATGGTTTCACTGTTTTCAATCAGGATCGACAGTGCTTTTTTGTCATCCTCCGTCTGATCTGTAGGCAGTTCATACTGCATTGCAAGCGCGACTACGTCACCCTCGAGGCGACGTTTGGCGCTTGAATTAATACCAACTCCAGGGCGCAGCTGCGTGGCAAGAGGAAAATCATGCAAGAAGGCGAGTGCCTGTTTGACGGAGAAGAGTGGTGGGCTGAACGACGCACCCATGAAGAAGAACCGGAGCCGCCCAACCGGAATGGAGCGGCTCGGCGGGAGGTAGCGAACGGTCACTGGATGTACTTGCGTGGTCACGTGTTGTCTCCATGCTCTTGCGAGCAAAAGGTTCTGGTAAGACATTAGCTCGTCATCAACAATTTGTCAAGCTATGTACAGTCACCCTTCAAGGGTGACTGTACAGTGACTGTACAGACGATTGACATTCTGTTCAATTTACGATACGCTCGTCATGCCCGCAATTTCGCGGCGATCACAAAAGGTGGTGTGCCATGCACGCCTCACATAACAATCAGAACGGCTGGCTCGCGCAGTGCGAGCAGTCGCTGTGGTTCCTTTGGCTCGCGGTCGTGGTGGGCGTCTGGATCGTGCCGTCGCTCGCGTACCAGCCGGACAAGAAGCAGTTCGGGGCCGGCGTGGCGTTCGAGCAACACGTGGCAGTGCGCGTGGAGCAGATTCGGGCACACTGGATGGCCACGCGCGACACGTGGAGCGTGGACGATGTGGTGCGGGCGCGCAATGTGCTCGTGGACATGCGTCTGCTGCTTCCAGAAGATTCAGCGTTCGGCAAAAAGACCGAGGCGCTCTCGATGGACATCATCCACTACGCACAGGATCAGCCGGGGCAAACGGCAAATCGCAATGCCCACTACGCGCATCGCCGTTTGATCGGCGAGGCGCTCGCTGCATCAATGCCGTCGATGATGGACCCAGCCGAAGAGGTGGAGAATCGGGCGCAACTGGCTTGCATGGATCTGCGTGGTGCACCGATCGGCTACTCTGCGTGTGCAATGGAACAGGGTCGGCTCAGGCAGGAGCAAGAGAGCTTGAGCGGGTTGCTGGGGGTGTGTGGTTCAATTTTCCTCTGGCTGTTGAACAGGTACCTGCTGGCCATTCCGTTTCTGGCTGCCGCGTACTGGTTCAAGGTCAGGCGCGAAGGGCAGGGGTACGTGACCGTCGACGAGTACGCGAAGGCGTTTTTCGGCGATTTCGTTCTGGCTGCGCTTTGTCCGCTTTCGCTTGCGTGCGATGTTGCAGACTGGTGTCCGTGGACGGCGTTTGCCACGCGCGTTCGCGAGCGTCTCTCTGGTGTGTCGGTTGAAATGCCGGCATGGCAGTACGCCGCGGCATGCGTGGTGATCGTGTGCGGCACTGCGCTTTCGTGCTTTTTCCCGACGCGCGCTGTGCGGGCTGCAGAGCCGGCGGCGATCGTTTCGGTGAAGGGGTACGTGGACGCAGAGGCGGCAACCGACGGCACCATGAAGGTCGGCCACGGATGGTTGGACGTGAAGGTGCCTGTTGGCGCGCATGCGAGCGGCCAGATTGTCGTGGATTCGGTTTCGACGAAGGTTCCGGTGCGGCAAGCAGTGGCGGGCGTGCAGCCGGTCGGTGGACCGATCACGGTGAACGCGGGGCAAGTGGTCACACCGTTTGCACACCAGTTTCCCGGGCCGCAGCAGGAGCGGATCGGCGGCGGTGCCGAAGCGCCTGGACGCGTGGCAACGTTCCTTGACCTCGGCATCCATGCGGTGGCGAATCCGCTGCGCGGTGTGGCGGCGAGCATTGCGCTGCTATCTGGATCCGGTCCAAATCGGCCAGATGCAAACGAGGCAAAGGATGCGATGGCAGGACTGTCGCTTTCGTCAAACGATGGTGCCAGCAATCTCGGCATCGTCGCACAGGCGGGAGAGCAGCCAAATGGCTTTCGCACGCGTGGCGTCGTGCATGCCAGTACACGCGCTCTCGGCGGCGGCGTTTTGCTCGACGCAACCGCTGCATTCCAGCGCATCGGCATCGCACTGTCATGGGGAACGTCTGCGTTGGTCGTTGTTCCGGTCCACAAGAACCTCGAGTTTGCCGGAGCGTACGACTACGCGCACGCCGCAGGCAGCAGCGACGAGCAAATCGCACGTCTGCAGGTAACGGGAATCGGATTCTCGTCAGCAATGCGCGGTGCGATCATGGCTCGCTGGAGCTCGGCAACGGGCTGGCTCGGCAGCGTGCGCATGCAGTTCGCGTTCTAACTGCGACGCGACAACTAATGCCCTCTCACTTTGAAATCAGCCGAGTGTTGATTTGGTGAGAGGGTGTTTTTTTAAAACCACGTCGCTTGATATTTTTTAAACTCACCGTTCGCAATCGCCTCACGAATTTCTTCGCACAACTTTAACATAAATCGCACGTTGTGAATTGACGCGAGCCGATATGCCAGCATCTCCTCGCATTTAAATAAATGATGCAAATACGCGCGCGTATGATTTTTGCATGTGAAGCAGTCGCACCAGTCGTCAATGGGGCGTGTTGAAAGCGTGTGTTCTGCGTTGCGGATATTTATTTTTAAATCAGCGGTGGCGCGGCAATACAGCGTGCCGTTGCGCGCGACGCGCGTGGGTGCCACACAGTCAAACATATCAATGCCGCGCTCGATGACCGTGAATAAATCGCGCGGATTGTATCCAACACCCATGGTGTATCGAGGGCGATCGTCAGGCAAGAGGTCGGCGAGCCAATCAAGTGTCTCGGCAGTTGCAGCCATGTTGTAGCCGATCGATTCGCCACCAATCGCGACGCCATCAAACGGCAGTGAAGAAATAAATTGCGCACTTTCACGACGTAGTTCGCGATGATTCGCGCCTTGAATAATTCCGAACAAAAATTGTGTCCAATCGTGGGGGCCTTTTTTTGCGTGTGCCGCGATGCAACGCTCGGCCCATCGGTGCGTAGTTTCCATTGCCGCGCGCGCCTCGTCGAATGTCGCCGCGTTTGGTGTGCAAATATCAAATGCCATGATGATGTCCGCGCCGAGTTTGTGTTGGATGTCGATGGCAATTTCCGGCGAGAACCGATGTGTTGATCCATCAAGATGTGAACGGAATGACACGCCATCACTATCGATTGAAACATGGTTTGAGTGGTTTGAGGTGGTTGCGTTGGAATTTTGAGCGGGCGTTTGCACTTCACGGAGCGCGTTGCTGGCCTCTCGCGCGGGAGTGAAGTGCGAATGCCCGCTTGATCCCAAGGAGAACACTTGAAAACCACCACTGTCAGTTAAAATCGGACATGCATAGTTCATGAATTTGTGTACCCCACCAAGTGTTGTCACCGCATCTTCTCCAGGTCGCAAATGCAGGTGATACGTGTTTGCCAAAATAACTGATGCGCCAGTTTCGCGAATGTCGCGGGAATCAAGCGTTTTCACCGTTGCTTGTGTGCCAACCGGCATAAACGTTGGTGTCAAAATATCACCGTGATCAGTGTGCAAGATCCCGGTGCGCGCGGCGCCGTCCGTTGTAAGTTTTTCCCAGAACATACGTCATATATTGCGTTGAATCGTTAAAAATGTCAAGATGTATGAACGACTATGCCACGACGCGGGATTGATATTTCGATAGTCATTTTGTGCGCGCTGTGCCTTGGGGCACTGGGCGGTTTTGGCGGTGCATATTATTTTGTGCAACGAGCGGAACGCGCGCAGCTCATTTCTGAAGCGGCGCGTGAACGAGAAGCTGCG
>MFQD01000030.1:4330-7050 GCA_001782975.1 Candidatus Magasanikbacteria bacterium RIFCSPHIGHO2_02_FULL_50_9b | reverse complement strand
CCACGCGGCGCCGGTGCCGGCGTGACGCACGACCTGTCGCTTCCAACGATTTTCAATTTTTGGATATAACATGATCGACGCGATTCCGCCACACAAAAAAATGGCGAACACGAGACAGGAAATGATCAGCAGTGGTACGGTGATGAACGGAGGAAACCCAAACCAATAATCTACGGTGAAAAATTGCGTGATATATGCCATAGGTCGCAACATTACTTCTGAAGTTTTAGGCCATAATGATAGCGCCCCGGACGAAATTCGTCAACAACGGTGAGACCAAGGCTGTTCGCATTCACGATTGTTGTTTCGCGACTCACGCGCGCGGAAATTGCCGGCGCGAATGGGATGGTGTTGCCGTCAAGCCATTCGATGAGAAAAATTTTTCCGCCTTTTTTTAAAATGCGTGATGCTTCGCGCATCATGTTGTGTTGCGCTTCGCTGTTACTGTGGTTGCTGATCATGAGCACTGCGTCAAGAATGCCCTCGGCGATGTTGGTTGATCCATAATTTTCGAGATCAGCAGTGATGATCTCAACATTCGCGAGTCCGTCTGATTTTGCTTGGCTATCAACGCCGCGCAGCACGTCTGCGTTAAGATCAATGGCGCGCACTGAACCGCGCGCGCCGACGATGTGAGCAGCAGGAATGGTGAATTGACCGTTGCCACAACCAAAATCTGCGATGTGCATGCCGCTCTGCAGTCCGCAACCGATCAAGACGTCATGTGGATCGAGAACCTTTTCTGCCGAAACTGTTAACGATTGTCGCAAATGTTGCATATTATTTTTTAAGACCAAAGGCGGCGGTTGCGGCGCCTTCCGCGAGACCCGAAAGTTGGCCAGTCATACCGAGGATGCCCAAGAAACAAAAAACAATCCCGATCAGTTTGTACATGAGGCGCGTGCCACCGCCACCCAGTTTTGCTTCTGCCCAATCATTGAGACCCATGAAGCCAATGTACCATTCTGTTTTATAGACCATGCTAAAACCGCCGGCAACCAGCGCAAGTCCGATGAGAAAACTTTTGACTGTCATGGCGTCTATTATAAATGACACGGGTAAAAAATACCATTGACGGTGCGTGGCGTGCATGTTATAGTTCTGCTCGCAAAATGAATGGTGTCCTGCGGACGTGGCGGAATGGTATACGCGCCAGCTTGAGGTGCTGGTGGGGGCAACCCCGTGGAGGTTCAAGTCCTCTCGTCCGCAAATGCTAGAAAATAATTCTCTTTTTCGGAACACGCTTCGACCGCCACGCGCGATGTGCGTTGCTCGCTCGGACGCTAGGCGCTTTTTCGCAAAGCGAAAAAGGCACGCGTCCTCGCTCGGAATCAAAACTGGGCGTGCACGCCCGCTTTGTTCCTCGCTCGGACGCTTAGCTCAGTTGGTTAGAGCGCCTCGTTTACACCGAGGAGGTCGTAGGTTCGAACCCTACAGCGTCTATATCTAAATGCCACCCCTTGCGGGGTGGCATTTAGATATAGCTTCTGAGGTGGGTTCGAAGCGAGCGCGGAAGCGAGCGCGAGCATCTATTCCCATCGCACACCGAATGGGTATTTTTCTCCGCGCAACAATTTCACACTGCGCGACGGAATTTCATGAAATTTCATCAACGTTTTAAAACTGATCGGATGCAATTCGCGATTTTGAAGCATCGCATATTCGCGTTTTTTCGCATCCAGCAAAAACAACGTGCCGTCAGGATGAATATCTGCGCGTGTCAGCATGGGTGATTGCGGATATTTCTTAAGCACGCGGTCATACTCAAAAAAAATTTGATTTCGTTTGTAGCCGAGTTTCCAATACTGTTGCTGACTTGGTAATTTTTGCAGCCGCCCTTTGGTGTTCACAAAATAGCGCTCACGCGTTGTGGTGTTTTGCACAAGCGTACCCGGACGATATGGCAACGGCGAAGAGATGCGATACCCTTTCGCACTGCCACTACGCGCGGTTGCTCCCCACGATCGCAGAACTGCGTTACTCGGAATCGGACAGACGACGCGTTGACTTTTCAGCAATAAAAACAGCGCGCCAGTACGCTCACGCACAACCGTACCACCGAGCGAAAACGCATTCGGACGTTCAGGACATAACGGTTTTACCACAGAAACGATCGTCCCGTTTTTTTCTGAACTCATTCCTTCTGTCGAAAACGGATTAACACCGTCATCGATCACAAAATATTGATACACCGTTTCAATCGCCGTTGGATTTTCTTTGACGATGCCGCCGTTTGATTGTGCGGGCACGCTCACGGATGGCTCGGTGGGTACTGATGTTGTTGGTGTTGCAACCATGGGTGCGGTCGCGACAGGCGTTTCCACCGATAGAGGCACAAAAGTAATGTCATCAAATATCGTGTCCGAAACACCACCGGTCGCATTCGTAAATTTTGCATACACATATTGCGTGTCAGTTTTATTTTGCAAATGCACGATTTTTTTTCCGCCAATGGGTTGCCATGCAACACCAAAAAAATCTGGATTTGTTGAAATCGCAACTTCAGTCGCATTTTTTGCAGATACTTCAACGGGGATATCCAAATTTTTCGTCGTCGCATAACCGCTATTCACCACGAGCGTTCCATTTGTCGGCTTAATTGGTTTTGGCAACGCGGACAATGTTGTTGCTGATGAAGCTGTAGAGTATGTTCCATATGCTGAGACGAACGTCGTCATTCCACTTTGATACACGATGACTGCGGTCGTGCTGTTATTCGT
>MFQD01000030.1:0-4317 GCA_001782975.1 Candidatus Magasanikbacteria bacterium RIFCSPHIGHO2_02_FULL_50_9b | reverse complement strand
TCGCGAGTGTTGGCGCCATTGACACACTCGTGACATCGCCACACGTCCACGCACTGCCGTCGGATCCCGAACAACCGCTATTCCCCGAGTCCTTGATTGCATAACGAACATACCCCGTGCTGGCGTTATAATAACTGATGATCGGCGTCACCCCATTGATGAAACCAAGATCGTGGTCAGCATCAGTCGAAAAAGCGCCCGAAGCACCAACTGAATCCACAATTTCAGTTGTCCATGTGCCAGCCGCATATGATGACAACAATACATCGCATTTCACCGAGCATCCGCCATTGTCGGCTGCAACATACAAAATATAAAATTTTCCATTTTTATCAAACTTAACACGTGGTCGGTTGATCGCGGTGTATGATCCGGGTGGTGTGAAAGAATGATCAGTCCATGCTGCCATGTTCGTTGAAGTGACCACACCCACTGTCCCGCTGCCCATGAGCGAAAATACCGCAACACCATTCGTTGGGTGATAGGCGAAGTCAACAGTCGGTGCGCTCGCGACTGACGCGACAGTCGACGATACAAACACATCTGATATTGGATTCGCCGTCGTCGATGCAGACGCAACTTTTTCCGCGTCACCAACTTGAATACGTCCCACGATATACGTGTTTCCGGTCTCAGTTGCTTGCACCGCACCGTTGATAAAACGATCGAGTGTCGTCAAATCAGTGCTGGTCCATGTTGAGCCGCCACTGCCAGATGCTAAATATTTCTGATTTGATGCAGTCGGGTTACCAAACATGATGTAGTTTCCGCCACCTGACCACGACGTGGTGAAAAAAACATCACTCGTTGATAAATTTGATGAGCTGAGCGCAGTCACCGCAGCGCTCCAAGAAGATCCGGCAGTCGACGTTGCAAATTTTAATTTTGTGCCATCGCTTAACACATACCCGACTGCAAAACGATCTGCGGAAGAATCCCAAAGCACGCGCGTGCTTGATGCGGTCACGCTTGACTCAATGGTCGCCGTTGCCCATGACACCGTCCCTGCATATGCGTCGTCGGTCGTGAAAAAAAAGCTGCACACCAAAAGCGCAGTGATCGTTGGAATTCGCCACCATCGGATTGCGTCATTAAAAATATCGACCCGCGTGCGTCGCATGCCTCATATAGTATCACGTTTTTTTGGTATCTGCCACGCGTCCGACGATCAATTTAAACTGCTGTGGACACAACGAAATGGTGATGTGGCTTTCTTTGTATGTGTGGCCGTCGACCTCGACTGTTACCGCTTTGTCGAGCTTCAATCGCGCTTCGCGAAATGGAAAAATACTCGGTGTTGCCATGGTTGATCCGAATAATCCGCGTTTCGCAACGGGCTGGAGCACGATTTCAAGTTGGCGATCAAAGGGCGAAGGCGAATATCCGTGTGGCATGACGCTTTTGTCTTGCGGCGGAACGTTCCACACATGACATTCCATGCGTTGTTGCATTGCGGAAATTGAAACCGCGCCGTCAAGCGACATCGTGATCGTTGACAGTGGCACATGACAATAGTCAAGAAAAAAATATTGATTGAGTTTGCCGATGTCAACGCTCAACACACGGCGTCGTGACAAAATTGACGCACATGCTGCGCCGTATGGCAAGCCGAAACGCTCGGCGAGTTCTGTTTTCTGACCAACGGGTACCCAGCCGAACGTGATTGGTTGATCCGCAACTTGCTGAATCATTTTGGTGAACGCTGCGTCATCGCCGACAATCACCACGGTCTTCATTTCTTTGCTCCGCCGAATTTCTTCCATGATCACCTGCTTGGGCGACAACAAAGACGACATGCGCACAATCTTTCCGATAATGCCCATGTCCGTCAAACTCGTTTCGAGATTGCTGATGACGCGATCGTACTGGCGCTGCTTGGTGCCAGCGTCGTACAGATACAGATACATAGTTGGTTGCCGACTGCGTTATGCGGCCGCTTCGTCAACAAGCGATTTCGGAAATGCGTATTCGATTTCACTGTCTTTCCGTTTCGCTGCGCCTGATTTTGATTTTGCGTCTGCCATTTCAGAGCTGCCGAGCATCGCGCATTTGCCGTGCAAAATTGCGCCCGGTGCGATGATCAGTGTTTTTGCTTCGATGTCACCAACAACGCGCGCCGTTGGGGTGAGTTCAATCGTGTTTTTCGCGCGCACGTTCCCCTGAATTTCGCCAGAAACTTTCACACTATCTGCGCGCACGCTTGCCATAATTTTTGCGCCTTCTTCGACTTGCAAATATTTGTCTGTCTTGACGTTGCCTGAAACAGTTCCTTGTATGAGCACGTTCCCTTGCGAATTAAAATCTCCTTCAACTTTAACGGATGGTCCAACAATTGTTTCGACCTCGTGCGGTGCGGCGCTCTGCATAGTTGGTGATGTCATAGGTGAATTATCATGATTTTCTCTGAAAAGAGCCATATTTTTGATTGTATCACATTTCTTTAATGAGGGGCAGGCCTAAGAGGTGCATGGTTTGCTCCAAAGTTTTCTTGATCTGAGCGACGAGAGACAGGCGGGCGGCGCGAATTTTCGTGTTATCATCAAGCACACGATTGCATTCGTAATAACTGGCGAATAGTTTGGCGAGCTCAAACGCATATTTTGCCAATTCTGACGGATCGTTCGCAGTCGCTGCGCGTTGTGTCGCCAGTGCGGCGCGCGCGAGCTTCAACCACACCGTATGTTCATCAGCATTCCATGTGTAATTTTTCGGTGGTGTTTTCCGCGATGCGCGTGATTTTTTAAAAATACTGTTGATGCGCGCAAGCGTGTATTCAAGATAGGGTGCGGTGTATCCGTCAAACGCGAGCATCTCTTTTTTATCAAACACGATGATATTTTTTGCCGAGGTGCGTACCATGGTGAATTTGATCGCTGCGATCGCTAACGCGTGTGCGTTTCTTTCGATTTTTCGCGCTGACCAGTCAGGATGTCGTTTTTTTGTTTCAGTTGTAGCAGCCTCAACTACCTCGTCACGCAACGATTCATACAAAACAACATTGCCTTTGCGACTTGACATCGCACCTTCGGGTAGTGTCACAAGGTCGTATGACAAGTGGGTGAGTTTTTGTGTAAATCCGTATGCGTGCAACGTCAAAAACAACTGCTGAAAATATAAATCCTGTCGATTATCCGTGAGAATCACGCATTCATCAAGTTTGTGGCGGCGAAATTTTTCTTGCGCAAGCGCGAGATCTGAAGTGGTGTAATTTCCGGCACCATCAGACTTGCGCAAAATTAAAACGCCCTTTTTTTGCTCCGTGAAATCCATGATGATCGCACCGTCGGACTGCTTTGCGATTCCGCGCTTGAGTAAATCGTCAACAATTGCGTGGCCGCGCTCTTTGACCGCGCTTTCATTAAACGTTGCATCAAATGTTAATCCAAGCTCGCGATAAATTGTCTGAAATTCATCGAGTGACCAGCGGCGCGTTTCTTTCCATAGTTTGTGCCATGATTTGTCGCTCGTTTCTAATTTGCGCAGCACATCACTCACCTCTTCTTTGAATTCTGGGTGTGCTTCGAGCGTTGTCGTTGCCTCAACATACATACCGGCAAGCCAGCGCCCTTTTTCGCGCGGCGGTTTTTCAGTTGCATGAAATTTTTTATACGCCCACAGTGTTTTTGCAACATGCGCACCAACATCGTTATTGTATGTGGCCGCGATGACGTTACGTCCGACCGCACGCCAAATGTTAACCAACGCGCTGCCGTGGCATGCGTTACGCATGTGGCCAATGTGAAATTCTTTGTGCGTGTTGGGCTGCGAATATTCGAACATCACGCGCGGCCGCGACTGTTTTTTGATGCTCGCCGGCTTAACGACATGCAAAATTATCCATGCGGTGTGAAATGTGATGTTGAGATATGGCCCGGTCGCGTTTGTCGAGGCAATCGCCGGATGAGCTGCGGCATTGAGTACTTTTTGTGTTCGAATGGTTGCTTCAAGCGGTTTGACGCCCCAGTGCGCGGCCAGTGCAAACGTCGGAATTGCAAGATCACCCATTTCTGGATTTGGTGGTTCTGAAATTTGAATCTTCTCAAGTATTGCTGTCGGAACACCGTCAGCGAGGAGCGCCTGCTTAATTGCATCAGCGATTTCTTGAAACATATGTGGCTTCTATAGTAGCTGATGCGGGCGCGTTGTGCAATACACAAAAAGACAGCACACGCGCGCGGAACTTCCGTACGCATGTGCCATTCGCCGATGCACGTTCACGGCGTTTCCTCCTGTTGTTGATGGCGTGTCGCCGCGGTGTGCGCGGCCGCCTGTTCGAACCAGTGTGCGGCGAGATCAGGCGGCCGCGCACACCGCGGC
>MFQD01000029.1:9328-17795 GCA_001782975.1 Candidatus Magasanikbacteria bacterium RIFCSPHIGHO2_02_FULL_50_9b | reverse complement strand
ACGTTCGTTCAATTGAACGATTGATTCGTATGCCGCTTCCGGTGACGCATGTGCCTGAATTGTCAGCTCATGTTGACACACGTCCGCCACAGCATGCGGGCGGTGGACAGCATTTTGCTCGACCGCGCACTGTCGGACCTCGACGTCCATTTCGCGGAGGCGGTGGATCGTTTCAGGGCGGCCGTCGGCAAAGCTCATCGGGTACAGGCCGACAGAAGCGCGTGATCATGTAACAAAATAAACAGATAAAAAATACCCACATTACTTTTGAAGATCGTCTCGCAGCCCGAGCGGGCAGGTGTCCGTGTACTCACGGACGAGCGAGGGCGAGGGACAGCGCGAAATTCTCGCTGGGAATTTCGACGCGTGATCTGAAAAAGTAATGTGGGTATTTTTGTGTGAGTTTATTTTGCTGCCTTGATTGCTGCTTGGAGTGTCGCGCGCGCTGCTTCGTTTGCAGTTTTTTGCACGGCTCGTGCTGCCTTGATTGCAGCTTCTCGCGTGGTGCGTGCAGTTTCAGTGGCTGTTTTATATGTTTTCATCGCCTGTTCGTGATTGGCTCGCCACGTTGTTTCTGCTGCTTTTATTGCAGCATGATACGTCGCGTTTGCGGTCTTGCGTTCTTCGGCTGTGCCACTACAGCGCTGTTTCCATGCAGTGAATGCAGCGTCGACTGCGTCACGACGCGTCTTGATTGCGGCGTCAATTGACGTGCGACGTGCGGTGAGCGCTGCATCGTGTGACGTACGAAATCCTGATTGCGCTGCGGCAACTGCTTCGCGATATGTTTTGTTGTTCGCGGCAACTGCTGCATAATATGCACCGATTGCCACCTTGACTGCTTCTGATTTTTTCCCACGCGAATCCATTTTTGACTGTTTGTCGCGAAATTTTGCTTCAGCTTTTTGTTCGTGATCAAGACGTCGAACATCGACATCAGCGCGTTGTTTGTTTTGTCGTTCATCAACGCCTGAGCGATGCGTTGCAAGCCGAGCATCTGCTTCTGCGCGTCGTTTTGCCATGCGATCTGCTGCTTCGATTGTGCGTGTTTCGCATTTTGCGCCGATCGTTGTCGGAGCGGCTGGCGTCACAACGGGTGTTGTTTCAGCCGCGAACGCTGGCGCTGCTGTTGCCAGCATGGTGAATGAAGTAACTGCAATTGCTGCAAGTTTATGGTATTGCATAGGGTGGATTATGTTGTTCTGCTAAGTAATACGCTGCAAAGGCACGAACGGTTTCATGTTAATTATACAGTGGCGTTGGCACCGCAGCTGCTTCAGACAACGGTGAAAAGTCGCTCGCGCTCGCCACATCAAGTCCAAACACATAATCACCGACAAATGCATCCGAAATGTCGTCGATTTTTTTATTCCACGTCGTGCCGTACAATCCTTTTGCAACTGCTTCTGACGTGACACCGCGCAACAACCCGCCCTTGCCGACGGCATACACGCGCGGGTTGGTCACAAATTTCACCATCTTAACACCCGGATGGTACACCATATTTTTGCCGAGCATCAAAGATGCCATAGTTTCCGCGCTCACGGTTTGCACATTCGAGAAATCTGGGTACCAGCTGAAGTATACCTTCGAATTTGGGAATGCGTGGCGCTTGCCTTGGCTGACAAAATATACGGCGCGACAGATATGATTCACGTCAGCTGACGGAGGGCACGCAAGTTTAATCAACGCACCTGGCGTTGGCTGGCCTGGGATTACCGGACTTTGCTGCGTGCCAAAGGTGAGTCCTGCTGATGCAACGGTCGAACCGCCAATCACGGCAGTCAATTGCGACACACCGACCGTTGACGAGCGCACATAAAATGACGCTTGACCAACATCATTAGTGACAGAAGCAATCGTGGTGATTGAATCAGTTTGTGGGCGGCTCGTTACCAAACTCACCGACTTGTTTGCGAGTGCAATCCCCGCAGCATTTCGCACCGTAACCGTGACGTATACATTTGTTGCACCATCTGCAACGCCCTGTGATGGGTTTGACGAGAGGTATGAAAGCGCAGCGGATGGCGTTGTGTCTGCTGGTGTTGAACCCCGCGATCCGTCATCGTTTAAATTTATTGTCGTCGCCGCGCCGGTGCTTGCATTACCTGCATTGTCAACGCACCGCGCCGTGAGCGCGAACGAGCCGGCGGTTGCAAAATAGTACGAGCGACCATAGGTGTTTTGTTGTGCACTTTTTAGATCCATTGATCCTTGTTCTGCACCATTCACAAATAATCGACAGTAGTTGACATAGGATCCATTATCCGTTGCCGTTATGGTGAAGGCCGTCGTTGCACCAATCGAGGACGCGGTTGGTGTTGGTGCACTGACGCTTGGTGCCACCGTGTCAACGGTGAATGAAACAATTGCTTCATCACTTGCGGTGCCAGCTGTGTCAATGGCTCGAACGCGAATCGTGTGTAATCCATTAGTCAACGATGGCAGCGTGTATTGCGTAACAATACCAACTGAGAAAAATGTGCCGCTGTCAATTTTCACCTGATAGCCAGCTATGTCTGCAGAACCTTTGACTGATGCAGTCCATGAAATCGAAGGCGTTGCTGAATTTGTTGAATAATTCGTGTTTGCTGAAACGCCAGCAGCCATCAGGTTTGTTGGCGCACTCGGTGCTAATGTTGGCGCAAGATCTGAGGTTATGATCACGCCGCTACTCGCAACTACTGCGTGTTTTGTGTATGAATTATTCACTGCTGCAATTCCAAATAGGTTATTGCCGATTGACAGTGTTTCTTTTGTCCATGTGTTTCCACTGTCATTTGTGCTGATGATTGTGCCGCTGGTGCCGACGACCATCAAATTCGTGCTGTCGTGGAGCGCAATGTCATGCAAAGCCTCGGTTGAAACAGAAGCTGGCGTTGCGGTGTCTGTCCAGCTGATTCCACCATTTGTTGTTTTGACCACACGTCCGGACAATCCAGAGGCATAGGCGATCGAGCTGTTTAACATTTCAATGTCAAGCATGTTGTCAAAACCAGTCATCGAACCCTCTGCCCATGTCGCACCAAAATTCTCACTGCGCATCGGGACCCCGTTATCAAGAAACGCCAGAATTAGCGCCGCTGATGATCTTGATTCAACTGCAGTAACTTTACGCGTGGAACCAAGTTGCCGCAACTGCCATGTCTGACCCCAGTCTGTTGTGGTGAGCAGTGTGCCGTTCGCGCCGCCGATCGCGATATTTTGACCGTCAACAACAGCGACTGACTCAAAGGTTTCTGCACTTCCGACAGTAACCGCGCTCCATGACGCGCCTTCATTGCTTGATTTTATGACCGTGCCAAATGAGCCAACCGCATAGAGTGAGCCGTCACCGTTTGATGCAAAATCTACATCGCGCAATTGTTGCTCTGTTCCGCTTGGTACCGAGTTCCAATTGAGACCGCCATCAGTTGAACGGCGAATAATTCCTGAATCGCCAACGGCAATAAGTGTGCTGCCTTTTACCGCAACATCGTATAGATTCACCGTGGTGCTTGATGCGCGCTGTGTCCATGCGAGCGCGGCGTTCGCGGTGAGCGAAGACGCGAGCAGCGCGCACACAACTGCTGTTGCAGCAAACGCATGGAGTGCGCGTTTTGAAAAGTAGGTTGTCATACGAGGAAACAAAATAATTAGTGGCGTTTGTATTTATTGGGAGTATAGCAGGGGCGCGCCTAGATTGACAATTTTGCGTGAATGTGTAATGATGGTGGCGATGGAGGTGAACGATGTTTGCTCGGCTTACTGGTGTGACCGCTATGTTTGGCGGAACGATGCAATTTCTGATCGTGGTCGGGCTTTCGCTGGCCCTGGCAGAACAGACGCTCGGGCGAGTGCTGCCAAATGTGGATCTCTACGGGGCACATCCGGCACTGGCGATCCCGATGCTGCCGGGCGCAGTGATTTACTGGCTGGCGGCGTATCTGTACGCCATCCCGTTCACGATGAACGGCTTCGGGCGGCCGGAGTTCATGAACATGGACGACGGCACGAACGACATCACGTTCAAACGGTTCGCCGAATCGTTCGTGCTGCAGTTGCTCGTGACCGGTGCGATCGGCGTGTTTGGAATGCTGCTGCTTTTCCCGGTCATCATGATCGTGTTGCTCGGCGCTGCGGCGTTCTGGTTGTTTCTCGTTTTGCTCCCGTTCGAGTGGTGGCACGCACGCAAGCGCCGCACGATGGACGACTGTACACCGGAGAACTGACGGCGCTCGTGATTCTCAATCTGCTGGAGCGGATGATGGATCCAACGAGCAACAAGTAGGAGGCGAAGATGAAGAAGTACAAAAAGATCGCATGGGTGTGCGATGCCGACCACGTCGGCTCCTGCGAATTGAAGACTGACTTCGGCCAGTATGTGGCGCTCATGGGTGGGAGCATTACCCGCAGTCGCTGTCCGCGTTGCCGAGAAGAGCGGCAGCGGGTCGCTGACGAACAACACCGCCGGACGTGCTCGTAGTCCAACGCAACCAAAAACCCCGCCGCTACGCCCAAACAGGTGTGGCTGCGGGGTCAATTTTTTTCGCTACAAGAATCCTATTTTTTCATGCTCGAATTATGCATCCACACCATGAACAATCCAAAGATGAATGCATACGCGGCAATCACAACGCCGGACACGATGGCGCTACTCAATGAGCCCCACGTGAACCCAGGGAGTAGGCCCAGCAGAGCGTGATGCAGTTCCGAATTTGGTTTGTTCAATGTGGTGCCGTAGAAGATGCACCCCACGTACATAATTTCCGCGCCCAAGATGCACTTCAGTGAATAAGGAACGTACGAAAGTTTGTCCATATGAAGAACGTAAGTTATGAATAAGATTTGTAATAATTATCCTCCCATTGTTTTGCGAGCGCAATCATCTGCTGCCGTGTGTCCGAAATTGTAGAATATACAGGGGCGAATGAGCACTTCCAACAAGGTGCTGCTCACCAACCCGCCGAAGATTACCACCGCCAACGGATGAAGCAGCTCTTTGCCTGATGCATCTGCTGCAAGAGAACCCCTCCATCCAGACAGCAAACAAAAAATTCCTGACACAAGGCCAGGAATTTTTTGTTGGCGGACTGGACGGGGTTCGAACCCGTGACCTTCCGCGTGACAGGCGGACGTTCTAACCAGCTGAACTACCAGTCCGAGCGAGCAACGCGCATCGCGCTCGCGCGAATGCGCGGTTGCGAGCGAGGACGCAGTAGTTATGAAATAACTACCAGTCCGAAAACGTTAATAGCTCTTTTATTGTTGTTGAGTGCTTGCGCTCGGTTGTCTGCCGAGCGAGGACGCAGTAGTTACGCAGTAACTACCAGTCCATTGGTATCACTCGATAAGTTTTATTTCACTTTCTGCACCACTGCCTCAAACACCTTCGGATACTTCTGCGCCAATTCAGCGAGAACTTTGCGATTCAACGTGACGCCGGATTTTTTCAAAGCTCCCATGAATTTCGAATACGACATGCCGTACTCGCGCACTGCTGCGTTGATCACAATGTGCCAACCGCCGCGCGCGACCGCCTTTTTTTTGCGGCGATCTTGCATCGCGTTGACGCCGGCGTGCAAGATTGCTTCTTTTGCAACCTTGACGCGATTTTTGCGCCCCCACAGGTATCCCTTGGTGTGTTTGAGCAACTTTGTTCGTTTTCTGGCACGAATCGTGCCGCGTTTTACGCGTGGCATATATCAACAATTAATGAAGGGTGCGCACGATTAATTTCGCGTGCGTTATCGACAGGTTTTTGTCCGTGCGTTTGTTGCGCGTTGTTTTGCCGCTTTCGCGTGCGTTAAAATGATCCTGCCCCGCCGCGCGGTGGATCACTTTTTTATTGCGCGTCACGCGGAAGCGTTTCGCCACTGATTTTTTGGTTTTTAACTTCCCCATAGGTCGGAAAAATAAGTGTCGGGATTATAGCAGTACGAGCGCTCCGCCGTCAAGCCTTGGCAAGCAGCGCGATAATCTTGTTTTCCTGTTTTGTTGGCGCTTGCTCGACACGAAGTGGCGACTGCTTGTGCAGCTCTTCAATAAAGCCCTTTACCACCTTGAACGCATTTTCAACAAATTGCCGTTCGCGTCCGCGCAAAATGATTTCAACCTTCACTTTGTTGCCATCTTCAAAAAATCCTTTTGCCTGATTCAGACGCAACGTTTTATCATGTTCACCGATGCGCAGCGACAAGCGCACGCCCTTCACCTCAGTTTCTTTTTGTTTCTTTTTTTGCAAACGCTCTTCCTTGTCTTTTTGATATTTGAACTGTCCGTATTCCAAAATTTTGACAACTGGCGGATCTGCTTCTGGGTTGATTTCAATGAGGTCAAGCTCGCGTTCCTTCGCAAGACGCAGCGCCTCTTCAGTGCGCATGACACCAACGTGTTCGCCATTTTCGTCAATAACACGAACCTCTGGCACGCGAATCATGTCATTAAATCGGACCTTGATTTTGACCGGTTCTGGCTTAAACCGCTTTCGGGCAATGCGCATAGATGGACGAATAATAGCAGGTGCGGGCGATTGGTGCAAGGTGTGATGATTAAAAAACAGCCGCGCCGCACTCTCATGTCGAGTGCGAAGCGGCCGCGCGTTGTGGTGTCACGCTCTCATCCGCGGATCTGGTTCACCCCGCGAGCGATGAGGTCGTAGCCCGGGAGCAGGGGAACAGTGGCGACTTCGATACCGTCGCCAATGCTGTCGGCGATGCAGCTCGTCAGCCCCGCGAATGCTTGCTGAGCGGTTTGCATTTCCAGCAGATCGTGATCCGCAATCGTTGGATGTTGGCGCACGCGCTCATGCACCATGAGTACTGCTACGGGGATGGTGAGCGCGAGGCGCGGCGACGCGAGTACGATGCGCGCGCCGCCGGCTGCAATCAGGGTTGATCCGATCGACGTGTTGCGTACGACGAGGATGCCGAGCGAGGCGAGAGCAAGTGCGGTGAAGAAAATGTCGTCGGTGTCGTTCATCGTATCCTCCAGAGGTTGGAGGACGTTATATCAGAATGCGGCAGTGGCGTCAATGTGCGCTGAAAACGAACAAATCTTTTGCAATAGCTATTGTTGGCAAAAAAAATTTCCCGCCGCGCACACCATCAATTCGGTTGAATGAGGTGTACGAGGCGGGGTTGTTCGAGTTGGTTCTCGCTTAGGCTGGCATCGGTGCGTTTAGACCTTTCGCAACTCCTCTGCCAGATCGTCGTCAGCGACGAAGACGATGTGCAGGAATCCGTACCGATGAAGTTCCTTACGCTCCAACTCCTGCGCAGTGAGTTTTTCGGCGATAGCCCTTCGCATCTGTCCGGCTTCGGCGTTGCGCTGCGAATCCCACGCAATGGACAGGGTCGCGATTTCCCCCGAATAGGACATCAAGACTCCATACATCTGGTTATCGAACTTTGCAACCAGGAGCTCCTTGGTCTCGACGTTTTCCAGACAGAGTTCCCAGGTACGAATTGCAGCTTGGAGTTTGACTTGCCGTACGCGCTGCTTGTTTGACAGCGGAGTTTCCGGTGTGAGTTTTGAACGAAGCGCCGCGAGGGCATTCGCTGCATTTTTTTTTCGCCGCGCCGCTTCGTACTTTGCTTTGGTATGCTCTTTGAACATCCATGGCGGCGTTCCGAAATGCTGGTTCAGCGCACGAGCCACTCGAATATTCGTTTTCTTGCTCGGCCGAAATTGCCACCAGATTGGCGCGGCGACGAATGCGCACGCGGCAATGCTGAGAAGCATCCATGCAGACGCGTAGTCCGCAATGTAGTGCGCTGGCGAATGCAAGTTCTGGTAGACCTCCCAGAGGCCCGCACACAACATTGCGACCCCGACGAACAGGAATCCCAGCAGGGCATCCTTGTGGCTCCTGTAAGCCGTGAGTGCATTGAAGATCAAGCCATCCAGCCGCTGCACAGCCATTGCCGTTTGCACGTATTCTTTCGTTTCCAATTGAACGTACATTTCGTTTTCCTCCACTAGGACAGCTACAGTGTAGCTGAACAGCACACTCTACTATAATTTGTCCGTTTTGTCAATCCTCGCTATACTCAGCGCCATGTTCGACCTTATTACCCTCATCAAAGCCGGCGGCTACCTCGCGGTCAGTGGCATTGTGTTTGCAGAATCCGGATTGCTCATCGGATTTTTTTTGCCCGGCGACAGCCTGTTGTTCACCGCAGGGTTCTTGGCGTCGCAAGGATTTTTGAATATCTGGCTTTTGATTGTTTTATGTTTCGTCGCTGCCGTTATTGGTGACAGCGTTGGATACGCAATCGGCCGCAAACTCGGACCAAAAATTTTCGTGCGCGATAACTCGATTTTTTTCGACAAGCGTCACGTTGCGCGCGCGCAAGCCTTCTATGAAAAACATGGCGGCAAAGCAATCACCCTCGCGCGTTTTGTGCCAGTCGTGCGCACATTCGCACCGGTTGTCGCTGGTGTTGGCAACATGCCATATCATTCGTTTTTGTTTTTTAACATTCTC
>MFQD01000029.1:0-9296 GCA_001782975.1 Candidatus Magasanikbacteria bacterium RIFCSPHIGHO2_02_FULL_50_9b | reverse complement strand
GCTCGGATATTTTGCCGGCGAGTTCATTCCGAATGTTGATCGCTATCTCATCCCGATCATCGGCTTCATTATTTTGCTTTCAATTTCGCCGGGCATTGTTCACTTGTTAATTGAGCGCGAAGAACGCAGGGAAATTTTTTCAAAAGTTCGCGCATTTTTTAAACGACAAAAATAAAAAACACACCGGCGTGAACCGGCGTGTTTTTTTGCACGCTTAGCGTGCGGTCGTATATTCATGCACATCGTCAGCGCCGTAGGAGCGTAGAATTTTTTGCGCGTCTGGATTGTCCGTGTGCGTGGTCACGACTATGTCCGCGTTGCCGTTTGTCGTTGATGCGATTTCTTCTTGTGTGAGTTCAAGTGGCTCTCGCGTGGCAAGGCCAATCGCGAGACCAACAACGGCTGCGGTGATAAGCCCGGTGAAGACGCCGGACATCACCGTGGCGGTTGCGCCGGAGAAGCCAAGTCCGTCTGCGAGAACGGTTGCAAAGAAGATGCTGGACAGATCTGGCAGCACCTCTGCGGCTGCCGCCCATCCGGCGAGCGCGCCGATTGCCGCGCCAATGAGCGCTCCGGACGCAGTCGCACTCACGATGCGCGACTCACGCCATGTTTCGACTGGCTGACGGAACTCGATTGACGAATCGCGAATTCCCTTTTTTCGCAAGGCATCAACCGCGTGTTCCGCAGCACTCCGTTGGTGGAACACACCAATAGTAGTTGCATGCATAGAACAGGGGTTAGATGAATAAAGGGGGTCTATATTCAGTAGACACCTGTCGCCTCATTCTTGCAAGGGGCGCTGGATTCGGGTACTGTGTTTAATATGAAACGGGTTGCACGGCCAAAAAAATCAACGTCATGGGGCGGTGTTGCCGAATGGTATGACGCCGTGATTCAAGATGATGATTCATACCAAAACGCCGTGGTGTTGCCAAATTTGATGCGCGTCATGCGTGTTGCGGCGGACGAACGCGTGTTTGATGCGGCGTGCGGCTCAGGTTTTTTCGCACGCGAGTTTGCGCGCGCTGGTGCGTGTGTTGTTGCGTCAGATATTTCACCAGAATTGATTGCACTCGCGCGGAAAAATTGTGATTCTGATTCTGCCGCGGCGATTTCATTTCATGTTGCGTCTGCAGACGCGAGCGAATTTGTCGCCGACGCAAGCATTGATAAAATTTCAATTGTGTTGGCGCTGCAAAATATGGAACACATTGAGCGCGTGATGCGCGAATGCGCGCGTGTGTTGCGGCCCGGCGGGAAATTATTTTTTGTATTAAATCACCCGACGTTTCGCGTGCCGGGTGCGAGTGAGTGGGGATGGGACGAGGGTGCGCGCGTGCAATATCGGCGTGTCGAGCGGTATATGACCGAATTTAAATATCGGGTGCAGATGCATCCGGGTTCTGATCCATCGGCAGTTACGTTTTCATTTCATCGCCCATTGCAATTATATGTGAAACATTTGTCGCGCGCCGGTTTTGCGCTGACGCATCTCGAAGAGTGGGTGTCGAATCGCAAGTCGTCGAGCGGCCCGCGCGCCGGTGCAGAGAACAAAGTGCGCAACGAAATTCCGTTGTTTTTGTGTGTGGTGGCGACAAAAATGTGAGGTGCTTGACAGTGCTTTTTTGAATGTTATAATCGGCAGCATTAGTCACTAACTTTTTTTGTATGAAGGATGGGCATACGGTTCGAGAGCAGCGGCTCAAGGATGAATTGGTCGACATGATCGCTGACGTTGCGGTCATGGCCACGGAGCGTCACTTGGAAGTTGTTGCGTTGTTTAAAGGACAGGGTGTTGAAATTGCGACGATGCGGGCTGATATTGATCAGGTCAAAGCCGACGTTGCACAGGTCAGGGCTGACGTCAGTTCGATTAAGGCAAAAATGACTGCATCAGAAGTGGCAGCGGAAAAGCGCCATGACGCGTTGCTCGGCGCGATTCGAGGATTGCGCGGAGTGCCAAACGCGATGTTTGCACTGTAAATTAAATTGCCGCATAATCAAATCGGATGCCTCGTTCGCGAGGCGTCCCGTTTTTTATGAGGGTACATATTGACGTACGTATTTTTTTGGTATAAATTTGGAATATCATCAGATAGTTGCTCGCCGCGCCGCGGTCAGCAAGAGGGGGTTACATGCCACCAAGTGGTTACAATGGTCTTGCGGTTGAGGCCATCAGCACGTTCGTTGCGCAAAACATGCGCGCACTCATCGGTGAGGTCAAATACGGCAAGCATCGGGATCTACGGGTTGCAGTCGAGGCGGAGGCCGTGCATCTGCGCCGTAGCCGTGAGTGGGTAGCCGAGCAGATGAACACGACAGAGGGCTATGCGGCACTCGTCGCTCAGGGGTTCGCGGAGATCCTGATCGCAGACGCGGTCAACGGCGTCATGCTCGCGTTCTATGAGCGGCTCCTGCATATAAGTGATCCGGAGGCAGAGAAGCCAACGGACATCAACGTCGCTTGGGTACGTCTGTGCCACTATGTTGGCTTTGTGCTTCACAACATGCGCGTGGATGACGATAGTTCGGTTTCTGGGCTGCAGAACGCCTCGTCGAATTCATTCGCGTGTTCCGTGTGTGGCGGCAAACTGCTGACCGACATGGGCCAGTCTCGCGCGGAGAAGGGGAAGTGGAGTGGGTGGTTTCAGGTTTTGCGGTGTGCTACCTGTGGCACTGTTCACTCGCATCATTCCGAAATGGGATTGCAAGTGCTGCCCGCGAGTCGCGTGCGTCTCAAGAAGAAGTAACTGTCGTATCCAAAAATCGTGAGATCACACCTCGATCAGCCCGAAGTCGCCGACAATCGCGATTCGCTGGTTGAGGTGATTTTTTTGAAAAAGTCAGAATCCATTTTATTAAGAAGGGCCTCGTGTCATTTGACTTACGGGGCCCACTGTGCACAGTATTCCTGTCTTACGAGTTGAGATGTGCGGTGACGAGTTCCTGCAGCGCGCGTTGTGCGGTTCGCATCTCCTGTTCTCCTGGATAACGAGTGGTAACCCATTTCTGGAGAAAATGAGATGCGTGAGATGTGCCGGGTATCTTATCCCAGCCCTTCAGTGTATCCACCCATAACGCGCATTCCAGAACCGCAAGAGTTGTGATCGTTTCATTCAGCTCGAATTTATTGGCGATGACGTTTGCGATTACGATTCCGACGAAAAGCGGAATAAACAATCGCCCGCCGCACTCGTCATGAACCGGACACTCATGTGTGATTGCCAGAGTGGTCGTGGAGCCATTGCGATCATAGGCGGCGATCGCCATATGTTCAGCCCCGTGCCACGTTGCGATTTGACGGTTGATGTATGTCAGCACGCCGACAAGGATTGATACGTAGACTAACAACCAGTACTGCTTCAAGAATGCAGAAATCGCTGTCGAGTCAATACTTGGAAAAAACGTATCCAACAACACTTCGCTGAACACATAGAGGCCCAGAAGTGCCCACCCCTTTTTCGTCATGGCATCCACGGAGAACAGAATTAACCTAACCAGCTTTGGTATTGGAAGATTCTCGTTCTTGTAGAGAAAGCGCGACAGAGGTGGGTGGCGTTTGACTTTGCAGGTGATTTTGTTGTCCTCATCGGAATGTGCTGTTGCGATGAACTCATCTGAGAGGATGCTGATTCGACTAGCAGTGGACATTCCGCCCACTATTTTAATTTTTTGCATGTCCGGTTCTCCAATTCAATTTTGTGTTTCGTGAACGAGACTGCGCACCATGCTCAGTTAATCCAATATTATTTTGTTCCCGCTTTCTGTGAGCGAGACCCACAGCCAAGCGAACGTGCAACAGAGTTGCACTTCGTGAGCGCTGGCGAGGACGAATGAGGACGCGTGTGGCGTCCGACGTGTGCTCGTGAACAGAAAGCAGGAACAAAAACTTTGGTGGAGATGCCGGGAATTGAACCCGGGTCGAAGAAAAAGGTCGCCCTCGGCCTACGTGTGTAGTCCGCGTGATTTTACGTATGCGCGCACAACACGCGAACAAAGAAACGCGCACACGATCGGTATTAATTTCGGAAACCGCGCGCGACCAATGGCGCCCGCGATCCCTACCTGACTGTGTATAACACCGATACGCATTCCGTCAGCGAATGCGTCGGCGGCATCAAGCGATTAAGCTAATGCTGGTGCAAAGGACGGAGCGAACAAGTTCGCTACCGTTGCCTTTGCGCGTGCAACAATGTTTGCACTTTGGGTTGCCTCGCGTTTTACGAGAAGCGGGACATTCCCGACACGCCCGTTCGGGCCTTCTTTTTCCCCTCGAAGCCTGTCATCCCCGTTTGGAAAATGTCTTAAATTGTTAAAGGGCGAATCGCTAGAGAAAAGTGTATCAAAAAAACACCTGTTTGTCAATGAATTAATACGCTTGACATGAATTTTTTATTTTGAACAGTTGTGATATAACTGCCTCATCAGTCATTACTATTAAAACTATGCCACAGGAGGTTGGTACATTTACATCAGAAGAGGCGACAGAGTTGTTGCAGCATATTGCAACGAATATGGTTACAAAAGCGGATGTTAAAGAAGTGGTAACTGAAGTGGTTACTGAAATTGTACCACCCATGATCGAAAAAGCGATCGGTGAAATGGTGCCGCCCATGATAAATAAAGCCAAACACGAAATCATGGACTACGTTGATAAAAAAGATCGTGAGTACAAGGGCGAACTAAATTTGGCGCTTCAAAAAGAAGATAAAAAAGTTGACGCAGTCATTGACACTTTGCGCGAAACAGAAGTTGTCGGTGATTCGAAATCAGAGCAGTTGAAAAATCTTACCCCATTTCCGGTGCAGGTGACCCTGTAGTCACATCAAGCATTTGTTTTGGTGCCATCAGGATTGATTCTTACCATCCGTACAACCTGTGTATCAGCATATTCTGGTTTTACCGGTTTCTGCGTATCTGGCGTTGTTTCCTCGCCACCAAGTAATTCAGCGATAGTTTCATCTGATGAACCATCTGCGCTCACATCAGTCGGCAATAATTTTGGCTCTTCAATTTTCATATTATTTTTGTTTTAACGCTTGTCGCACTTCGCGTTCAATGTCGCGACGCTTTAAAACTTCGCGTTTTTCATGTTCGCGGCGTCCGCGTGCAACGGCAATTTTTAATTTAATCAATCGACCGCGTGTGTATACACTCAGCGGAATAATAGTATATCCCCTTGATTCAACCAGATCAAATATTTTTTTTAATTCCTTTGTATGCACGAGCAATCGTCGCGTGCGATACGGATCGTATCCGCCCACCACCGCGTCAGAAGCTTTTTCGTAGCGCGGAATGAACGCGCCGAGCAACACCAACGCACCGCCCACAATTTTGACAAACGCACCGCGCAATTTCATCTGCCCAGCGCGCACTGGTTTCACTTCGTGTCCGAGCAATTCTAAACCAGCCTCGACTTCATCAAGGATTTCATAATCGCGTCGTGCCCATTTGTTTTCCGATAGCGTTGGCATATCTGTGTGAAATCGAGTATACTTGATGCACCAAAAAAATGACAACTATGTCGACACACAATCAAGGCGTCACCATTTCAACCGGCACGATCGTGCGCGCATTTGCAATCGCGTGCCTGCTCTGGGTCGCGTGGATCGTTCGCGACGTCATGCTGCTCATTTTTATTTCTTTTATTCTCGCCACAATCATGCACCCAGCCGCGGCATGGGCGGAAAAAAAAGGAATCAATCGTGGTGTCACCGTTGCATTTATCTACGTCATCGCATTTGCCGCATTTGTCGGCGTTGGGTGGGCGCTCGCGCCATTGCTTGTCTACGAAATTTCTCAGATCGCACAAAATTTTGGCGACTATTGGGATCGCGTCATCACACTGTTGCCCCCTGAAACGAGCGCATCGCTCAAAAACATCGTCCAATCCAACATCAATTCAATTGCTGAAGCGGCAAAAACTGGCGTTGCTGTCACGTTGACGAGCGTGCTTTCAACGGTGCGGGGCGTCATTCAGGCGATTGGCTCATTCGTTGTTGTCCTTGTTTTAACCTTTTATTTTGTCGTTGAAGAAGTTGCGATGAAACGCGCACTGCTCAGCTGGATTCCGATCAAATTTGTTCCGTTCACGGAACGCATGTTGTTCAATTCGCAATTTCGCCTTGGCGGCTGGGCGCGCGGTCAACTCATTCTGTCGCTTCTCGTTGGCATCTGTGTCTACATTGCGCTCACCATCATCGGCGTCCCATACCCATTCGCGCTTGCCGCGCTTGCCGCACTGCTTGAATTCATTCCATACGCTGGCCCAATTCTTTCATCACTCTTCGGGATTTTTTTCGCACTGACCGTTTCGCCATTCGTTGCGATCATCACTGCGGCGGTTTATTACGCCATTCAAGTGATCCAAAATAATGTGATGGTGCCAAAGATCATGCAAAAAGCAGCGGGCGTCAATCCAGCGCTGTCCATCATGATGATCCTTCTCGCCTATGAACTTATGGGTGTTATCGGCGTGTTCCTCGGCGTGCCAGCCGCATCGCTGCTGGTTGCAGTGTTGGAATCTGTCCGCGAAACGCGCGACAGTTAATCAGCATATGATGTCAGCAGCGAGACTCAAAAAAAATCATCGCGTCGCAACGCCAATTCTCGTACTGGTAAGTGGTATTGTGCTCGCGCTGTTTGTTGACAGCCGCGTGCTTTTTTACGCGCTCATCATCGTGTCTGCCGCGATCGCACTCGCACACGCAGCACTTTCGTTCCGCTCAAAACTCGAATCACATGACATCGTCCATGGCGCGACAGCGGCATTTTTTTTGTGGGCAGCGTCATCTGCAATTTTTGGTTTGCGCTCGCTGCAAATTGAGACACTCACTGCGATCATTCCGCTCGGCATCGTGTGCTCGTTGCTTGTTGGTTTTATGTGGCCACTCGATGCGTCGCAGTTTTTTAATACGCGTGCAAAATTAATTTCGCTCATCGCACTCGAGTGGTTCATTATTTTATTATTTGCCCCCGGAAATTTTATGGTGCTCGGCGCGTTGCTCACTATTGTTGTCGCAACGTCCGCAACGCTTCTTGAAAAAAATACTGATCACCTCACGCGTCGTGCCGTCATACAAACACTGGTTGTTGCGGCACTCGTCATCGCGTTGTTTGTTGTCGGATTTCGGTGGGTGTTGTAAGCTGCGTCGCAGATTGAATCTATGATTTTGCCCCCACATATCCCCGGCGACGCAACACAAACGACAACGCCCGCCGCGCGCGCATCACGCACCCCATACATTGCGACGACGATTTTGATCGCCGCACTTTCCGGACTCGTCGCCGGACTCGCGTACACCGCGTATGGCCCCAGCACGCGACCAATTATTTCATCCGAAACGCGCATCGAGCGCACGTCAACTGAAACCATTGAAGAACGACGGGTGAAAAATGCGCAAGAATCTGTTGCGGTTTTTTACGGCGACAAAATTGATCAGCCACTTGCAACGGCTACCGCGATCACGGGTGATGGGTGGTTTATCACCACCGCCGCCGCAGCTGCAAAAACAAAACGCGTGATCATCCACCCGCGCGCAATGGGGACCGTTGAAAAAATCGTGATTGATCCGGCGTCGCACTTTGCGTTTGTGAAAACATCGGTACGCGATGCGCGGTTGCTTGACTCGACCACACTCGAAAATATACCACGCGGTTCGCGGCTCGCGATCATACTTGCACACACCGCCATTCCGGTGACGTTGCAGGACGCGCGTGCCTGCGTGACTGATCGATGCCCGTCTGAATTCGGTGACCGAATTTCATTTGCCGCAACGATCGTTGAACCGCTCCCGCAATTTGCAATTGACGGCGCACCGGTCATCACCACGCGTGGTGAACTGGTTGGCATCGCCGAGCGCCGCACTAACAACAATGTGATAATCATTCCGATAGATCAATTGCGCGCCGGTTTTGAATCCGCATTCGCGCGTGGTGTTGCAAATCGTCCGACGTTTCCGGTGCGCGTGACGAACGCAACACGAACGCCAGTTCTCACACTCGCGAACACACTCATCGCGCGCGGGTTTGTTGTTGAACAATCCACGCTGTCAGAATTGAAAGAAGGGGATATCATCACCCATATCAACCGTCAGCCCGTCGAAGCGAGCGCCTCACTGTTCGAGTTGGTGAGTACCGTGTATAGTTTAGGCACGGCAACGCTGACGCTTGAGCGCAAAAACGCGCCACTTGAAATTACCATCACCCTTAAAAAAATATGAGCATGCGATCGCGTTCAATTTCAACGTCAATTTTTTTTGGTGTGGTCATCGGATTGCTCGCCATGATTCTCGCGCCGGTATTCGTGCCCCTGCAATACGCAGCCGAAGCGCGCATCCTCGTCACCCCGCGCGCGATTCCGGGTGTTGATCCGTACACGAGCAGCAAAGCTGCGGAACGCATCGCGCAAAATCTCGCACAAATTGTTGGCACCAGCGAATTTTTTAACCGCGTCATTTCCGTTTCGCTCGGCGTTGACGCCACCTATTTTGCCGGCGATGAATTGTTGCGTCGTGAACTCTGGCAAAAAACAGTCGAAGCGAGCGTTGTCTACAACACCGGCATTTTGCGCGTCGCTGCCTACCATCCGGACAAGCAGCAGGCAGTCAACATCGCAACTGCCGTGACTTATGTTTTGACCCAATCAGGCAATGATTTTGCCGTCAACGCCGCTGATTTTCGGTTAATTGACCGCGCAATTGCCGCCAAGCTGCCGGCGCGTCCGCACTTTGCTGCCATTGGCCTCGGTGGTTTTCTTGCCGGAACCGGTGCTTCTTTGCTATATTTACGGTCAAGAAAGCGCTCAATTTAGCTAAAAAAGTTTTCCACAGCCGGGTTATTTTAAGATAGCCAATTTTTTTACTCAGCCCTTGACAATTTTGTGAAGTTCTGATATGGTGGAGAGTCTTGAGCTGGCATTTGTCACGCCTGGCCACCAAGATCCTTGCCCGTTCGCGGGTGAGTTTCGCTTCAGGCGAGTTACAGCTCAATATTTTTCAACCCGCGCGACTGACCGTTTCGCGGTTTGTTGTGCATCAAAAAGGAGGGCGCCATGGCGTCTCGTGCGGATCAAAAGAAGCGTCGTGCGGAAGCAGCGGCTCAGGCTGCGGTCAAGGGTCAGACCGACGTGGCTGCGGCGGCGGAAGTGCCGCCAGTGTTCGAAGAACAGCCGCGTCATGGCGAATTGCCGGAAGGCGCGACGAAAGTCGAGCACTTGCCCGCAGATCCTGAAGCAGACGGCAAGCCGACCCTCATCGATTTGCCGAGCGTCACGGCGCAGGCCAACGACGATA
>MFQD01000028.1 GCA_001782975.1 Candidatus Magasanikbacteria bacterium RIFCSPHIGHO2_02_FULL_50_9b | reverse complement strand
GACACGTGAAATCCCGTCTGAACCCGGAACGACTATGTTCCAAGGCTAAATATTGTGTTTGAGCGATAGTGAACAAGTACCGCGAGGGAAAGGTGAAAAGCAGCCCGAGAGGGCGATGAAATAGTTTCTGAAACCGTACACTTACAAAGAATCAGAGCTCAAGCGCGCGCAAGCGAGTGCTGGGTGATGGTGTGCCTATTGAAGAATGAGCCAACGAGTTTATCGACTGTTGCAGGTTAAGCCCCTCTGGGGTGGAGCCACAGTGAAAGCGAGGATTAATAGTCCGTTTGTAGCAGCGATAAGACCCGAAACGGTGTGAGCGACCCATGGCCAGGCTGAATGTTTTAGAAATAAAACAGAAGGGCCGAACCAACCAGCTGTGCAAAACTGGTGGATGAGCTGTGGGTAGGGGAGAAATTCCAATCGAACACCGTGATAGCTGGTTCTCCTCGAAACATCTTTAGGGATGGCCTCGAGTATTCCCGCCGGAGGTAGAGCTACTGAATGAAAACAGGGGCGCAAGCCTACTTTTTTCAACCAAACTCCGAATGCCGGCGATTAACAACTCGGGAGTCAGACGGTGGGGGCTAAGCTCCATCGTCTAAAGGGAAACAGCCCAGACCATCAACTAAGGTCCCCAAATCAATGCTAAGTGTAAAAAGTGGTTTTGTAGCTTTGACAACCAGGATGTTGGCTTAGAAGCAGCCACCATTCAAAGAAAGCGTAACAGCTCACTGGTCGAGCCGCAGAGCGCTGAAAATATACCGGGGCTAAGCATTGTACCGAAGTTATGGATGCATGAAGGATTCGTCCGACATGCGTGGTAGAGGAGCGTTCCATTCAGCAGTGAAGTTGGACCCGCGAGGGCCGATGGAGCGAATGGAAGTGAGAATGTTGGCATAAGTAGCAGAAACGGGTGTGAGAATCACCCGCACCGTAAATCCAAGGTTTCCTGGGCAACGCGAATCGTCCCAGGGTTAGTCGATCCTAAGCTCAGGCCGAAAGGCGTAGGCGATGGAAGAGCAGGTTAATATTCCTGCACTATGATAGTGGAGTTTTGTTCGTGCGCATCTTCAAGATGAGAGCGGAATTTGGTTATGACCGTATCGCAAGATCGAGGTGAAGTCTTCGGATGGATCCAAGTTTGGTCAAGAAGGTGCCTAGAAAAGCGCGCAAAACGTTGAAATTATTATAACCGTACCGGAAACCGACACAGGTGGATGGGCATGAATATGCCAAGGTGTACGAGAGAACCCTCGTTAAGGAACTAGGCAAAAAAGTAGGCGTAACTTCGGGATAAGCCTTACCTCTCGCAAGAGAGGTCGCAGCGAAAGATATCAGGCGACTGTTTACCTAAAACACAGCTCCATGCGAAACCGTAAGGTGATGTATATGGGGCGATGCCTGGCCAGTGTCCGAATGTTAAGGTGAGGGGTTAGCCGCAAGGCGAAGCCTTAAGCTGAAGCACGGATGAACGCCGGCCGTAACTATAAACTTGACCGTTGTAGTTATCAGGATGGTAAAACGTCAAAAGCAATTCGTGTTAAATCTGGCTATATGCTGGAAACCCTGCGCATATCATCGTACCGTAAGGTAACAATCGGTGATCGATGCAGACAATCAGCAGGAAAGATCGGAAGTAATTCCGAAATCCTCAGAGACTATACGCCAGAGCTCGTCCGTGAAAGCGGGGTGCGAGTATGATATAGTCCGATCTGCATAGCGATATGCAGAGTGGGTGCAAGTAATCCCACCAATCATGAAAATGATTCGTAACAGACCTTGAACGGTCCTAAGGTGAATAAAAGCTGCCTTAGTAAAATTCGACTAAATGCTGGAACAACTGGAGTATCTTGTGCTCCTAAGGTATAATCCCACCATAGATTATGCCAAGGAATAATGCACAAGCGTTTCCGAGTAAGGATCGGAAGCCAGTCAATCAGCAGGAAAGACTAGAAATGAGTGGTTGGATAGTTGGATTCACTGATGGTGAAGGCTGCTTTTCGGTGAGCCTCATTCGAAATGCCACAACCAAAATTGGTTGGCAGGTATTTCCTGAGTTTGTAATAACGCAAGGTGCGAAGAGTCGTACAGCACTCGAAGAAATTCAAACTTTTTTCGAATGTGGACGGATCTATGAAAACCGGCGATATGACAATCATCGAGAGCATCTATTGCGATATTGTGTGAGATCACTTCGTGAGCTTCGAGAACGGATAATCCCTTTCTTTCAGCGTTATGAATTGAAAACACATAAAAAAAATGACTTCAAAAAGTTTTGTGAAATAATTTCTCTTATCGAGAATGGACATCACTCTACTCACGAAGGAGTAACAAAAATCGCGTATCACATATCAGAAATGAATCGAAAATCTAAACCAAAGTTTCTAGAATCCTCAGAGACTACACGTCGAACTCTGGAAACAGAGATGATATAGTCCGACCTGTATGGCGACATACAGAAAGTGATAGAAATATCACTTCGTCCAAATAATGGATAGTAACATATTGAGCGAAATTCCTTGTCAGGTGAGTTCTGACCCGCACGAATGGCATAACGATCTGATAACTGTCTCAACGAGGGACTCGGCGAAATTGCAAGAGGGGTGAAGATGCCCTTTACCCGTGGTTAGACGAAAAGACCCCATGAAGCTTTACTATAACTTGTCATTGGATATACGTTTCGTATGTTCAGCGTAGGCGGGAGCCCCTTAAAAGGCGCCAATGAGACACCGCTCTTACGTTGTGTGTATTCTCATCCCCGACCGTGAATCCGGTTGGAGAGACAGTGACTGGCGGGTAGTTTGCCTGGGGCGGGAGCCTCCTAAACAGTAACGGAGGCGTTCACAAAGGTCAGCTTAGCGCGGATGGAAATCGCGCTGGACGTGTATACGCACAAGCTGGCTTTACTGCAAGACCTACAAGTCGCGCAGTTGCGAAAGCAGGAGTAAGTGATCCGACGATCCAATATAGGATGGTCGAAGCTCAACGGATAAAAGCTACTCTGGGGATAACAGGCTGATCGGGTCCAAGAGTCCACATCGACGACCCGGTTTGGCACCTTAACACATTGGGGTTCTCACACAGCGATGTGTGAACCTGGTTTTTTCGTCAAAACTAATAGAAGTTAGATAGAGAGTAAAAATAAATCGGCTTATAACGGAGAACCCGAAGTGTCATGCAAATGATAACCGGCAACCCCGTGGGAAGTCCGCTGCTTCAAACACAGCGTGACCCCGTAACGACTGACCCGAAAGGGAAGATGTGTGCGCATGAAAGATGCGCATGCATAACACGCCGACACTTGCTACAAGTCAAAACTGAATGCTATGCGGTTCAACACCAGTTCGGTGTCAATTCCGCTGCCAGCACAGAGCAAGTTGAAGATATAGTCTACCCCACATGAAAGTGTGGAACATGTACGATGTCGGCTCATCGCATCCTGGGGCTGGAGAAGGTCCCAAGGGTTTGGCTGTTCGCCAATTAAAGCGGTACGCGAGCTGGGTTCAGAACGTCGTGAGACAGTTCGGTCTCCTATCTACCACGGGCGTTGAAGATTGAGAGGGCTGGTCTTTAGTACGAGAGGACCGAGATCAACGAAGCTCTAGTGTACCGGTTGTTCCACCAGGGGCAGATGCCGGGTAGCTACCTTCGGCACGGATAAACGCTGAAAGCATCTAAGCGTGAAGCCGTCCTCAAGATTAATCTTCGTTATCAGCTCCCTGGGAGACTACCAGGTTGATAGGCAGGAAGTGTACGCACAGCAATGTGTTTAGCTGACCTGTACTAATAGAGCGAGCACGACCTTACATTGAAGCATCCAATCGATGCTTTATGTAAAAAAAACGATTGCCCTTTACCATGTAATCATCAAAACAATTTATCTCAGGCGGATTTTTTTAATAAACTCCTCCCCAGCAAATTGGTGGCTTCAAGTGCAGTGGAAACACCCGTTCCCATTCCGAACACGGCAGTTAAGCACTGTTACGGCGATGATAGTCGGTTCCAACTCGGACCCGCGAAAGTAGCCCGCCGCCAGTTTATTGTGGAGGAGTTTTTGTATTGCATTTTTTTGTTACGTAAAATTCCCCGGCGGGAATTTTGCTCTGCACAAAAATTCTCTTAATGCTATTTCCCTGTTGACAGTTTTTTGTGCCTCGTGTAGGATTTTTTCAGCTGCAATTCGCAGCGAGCAAACGAAACACAACTCTTCGGGGCAGTTTAGGGGAGGATGCCGATGACTGACATTGCATATGATGGAGGTCCATTTGATGCGGAAGTTTGGGGGAGTTCGATCGTGTACCACATGGGTACCCCATCACGGCTCAGTGTAGCACATGCCAACGAACAGTCTGACGGCGTGCATGGCGGCATGCCACTGAGCATTCGAGCGTCAGTGGCGTGTGAGCGGCACGTCGGTGGTCGCGTGGTGCTCATGCCGCTCAGTCTCTCGACATGGCGCGGAGCGCTCGCGTTCGTGCGTTATGTCGATCAATTCAGCGCGCATCGGGACAATCGAATCGCTGCCCTCACTGACTCGCCGAAGTGGTCAATGCAGCTCCTTCACGACGGAAGCCTGTTTGTGAGCTCGAAATTCGCTCAGCTTGCACCAGTGAACGGCATCGCGTTTTGGGCAGGCAAGCCAGTGTGTATCGTGACTGAATTCGTACGCGGTGGCAAAGAGCACAGGGAGCTGTACGGCTACGGCGTACTCAGTTTGCGACCGGCTGCGGTTGAGGAGTACGTGGATCGGTGGTCGAATCCACAGCGCATGATGGAGGCAGAACTCACCGAAGTTCAGTTGTGTATGAGCCGCCACGCGGGAGACGCCGAAGTAGAACTCGCGCTCGCGCTGCTGCGGCAGGCGGCAGAGAGCCATGGTGCTCGTGTTGTCGCTTGCAGTGGCTTTCGAATGCCGGTCCAATCGGAAACTCTCATCGTGCTCGACGTGCGCGCACGTCGGTGACCACAATTGTGCGCACTCTGCACGCAACCGTCCCGGGCGCCTCACCAAGACAGTGACGCGTTCGGGACGTTTTTTAGTTTGACAAACAACGCATTTTTCGCTACTGTTCTGTAATCTCTATGAACATTTTAGTTACCGGCGCTGCTGGATTCATCGGTTTTCACACGGCCAAAAAATTGCTCGAGCTTGGTCACACCGTTGTCGGTGTCGACAGCATGAATGACTACTATGATCCTGCGCTCAAGCAGGCGCGTTTAAAATTATTGGAGCATGCAAATTTTTCATTTCATCAATTTGATCTCGCTGATCGTGCCACGACCGCGGAATTTTTTGTTGCGCAAAAAATTGATCGCGTGATCCATCTGGCGGCACAAGCTGGCGTGCGTTTCAGCGTTGATCATCCGGCAGAATATCTAGACCGCAACATCATCGCATTCGGCAACGTACTCGAAGGATGCCGCCACGCGAAAATTCCGCACCTCGTCTACGCAAGCAGCAGCTCGATTTATGGTCTGAATGAAAAAACGCCATTCAGCATTCACGATGCGGTCGATCATCCAGTGTCGCTCTACGCCGCAACCAAACGCGCGAATGAATTAATGGCACATGTCTACAGCCATCAATTCAATCTTCCAACAACAGGTCTCCGATTTTTCACTGTCTATGGTCCGTGGGATCGCCCTGACATGGCGCTTCAATCATTTGCGCTCAAAATTGCGCGCGGTGAAACGATTGAGGTTTTTAATAACGGCGAGCTGCTGCGCGATTGGACCTACGTCGACGATATCGTGACCGGAATCATCGCTGCAATGGATCACATACCGGCGCGCAGCGAATCGCGTACGCTTGATCCAGCAACGAGCTGGGCACCATTCCGAATTTATAATCTTGGCGGGGGAAATCCGGTGAAATTAATTGATTTTATCCACCAACTTGAAACCGCGCTCGGCAAAACCGCACGCACTGAATTCAAGCCATTACGCCCTGAAGACGTGCTCGCGACGCACGCAGACGCGAGCGATACTGAACGCGATCTGGGATTCAAACCAACCCTCACTTTCGCAGATGGCCTGCCGAAATTCGTCGCGTGGTTTCGTGAATATTATCGCGTTTAATTTTTATGCCGCGCATTCTGTTGACCGGCGGTCTCGGCTACATCGGCTCTCACACCGGTTTTGAATTGCTCGACGCTGGATATGAAATTACGATCGTTGATAATTGTTCAAACAGCAGCGAGCGCGTGCTCGACCAATTTGAAACGTATTGCAACACGCGTCCGGATTTTTTTAACGGCGACATTCGCGACAGTAAATTTTTGGAAACCGTTTTCGCGCAGAAACCGATCGACGCAGTTATTCATTTTGCCGCACTCAAAGCAGTCGACGAATCTTTTGAAAAGCGCGACGAATATTTTGACGTGAATGTGGAGGGCACGCGCGTGTTGTGCGAAGTCATGGAACAGTTTGGTGTGCACCGACTCGTCTATTCTTCATCAGCAACGGTCTATGGCGTGCCGGAACGCAACCCAATTCCCGAGACGGCACGGCTCAGTGCAACAAATCCATACGGCGAAACTAAATTGGCATGCGAAAAATTGTTGATTGACGTTGCGACACAATCGCCCGCGTGGTCAGTAATAATTTTGCGCTACTTTAATCCGGCGGGTGCACATCAATCTGGTTTGCTCGGTGAGGCGCCAAAAAAAGCGGCGAATATTGCCGCCGCAATTTTGGAAGTGTTGCGTGGTATTCGTGCAGAAGTTGTGATCAATGGTGTTGATTATCCAACGCCTGACGGAACGTGCATCCGCGATTTTATTCACGTCGTTGACGTCGCGCGCGCGCACGTGGTGGCGCTCAAGGCAATGGACACGAGCACTGGCTGCAAAATATACAACATCGGAACGGGACGCGGACAGAGCGTCAAAGAGATGATCGTTGCTTTTGAGAACGCGGCGAATCAGAGCATCGCGACGCGCGTCGGTCCGCGCCGCGACGGTGATGTGGTCGTTGCAATTGCAGATCCAACGAAAATTGAGCGCGAATTGGGGTGGCGCGCACAACACACCCTGCAGGATATTGCTGAAAGTGCAGTTGCATGGATCAGAAAAAGCGCGCACCGGTAAAGATTGACCGTATGGGATGTGAAATTCATGATCACCTGATTGGCGGTTTCCGTGCGCTGACACTCACGGACGGCGATTATTCGATCACCGTGTTGCCAGAAAAAGGGAGCGACATTATTTCAATGCGCGATGATAAAACTGATACGGAATTTTTGTGGACTTCACCGCAAGGATTACGCGCTGACACGCCGAGCAAAAATTTTATCGACAATTATGAGGGTGGTTGGCAGGAATGTTTTCCGATCGGCGGGTCGGCAATCAATTATCGAGGTGCGCAGATGGGACAGCATGGCGAAGTACATGCGCTCGCGTGGCGCGTGGTCGATTCGTTTCATGATTCAGGTGAAGCATCGATCACGCTTGAAACACACACGATCAAAACGCCATTCGCGTTGCGAAAAAAAATCACGTTGCGCAATCATGTCGGTCTTGTTGAAATTGAAGAATGGATTACGAATGAATCAGATGAGTCATTGCCGGTGCTGTGGGGACACCATCCGGCGCTCGGTGGAAATTTTTTGGATGCGAATTGTAAAATCGACGCGCCCGCAAAAAAAGTATGGTCGTATGTGTTGCCGGAAAACAGCGAGACCGGCCAGTTCGATCAATCTATTTCGGGCGCATGGCCACACCTCGTGAATAAACGCGGCGAAATCATTGATCTGTCCGAAGTTGCGCCGCCTGAATCGAAAACAGCCGACATGCTCTTCATCAGTGACTTTACTGATGGTTGGATTTCGGTGACCAATCGCGAACGCAAAGCTGGTCTCGCTTTTCTGTTTGATCCGCAGCTGTTTCCCGTTATGTGGTTTTGGCAAATGTATGGCGGTGGCACGGGGTATCCGTGGTTTGGACGTGCATACACGATGGCGCTCGAGCCATTTACCGGCGTGCCCAATCCAAATGCATCGGATATTGACCATGTAGCCGGAACAAAGCTCATCGCGGGGCGTGAA
>MFQD01000027.1 GCA_001782975.1 Candidatus Magasanikbacteria bacterium RIFCSPHIGHO2_02_FULL_50_9b | reverse complement strand
ACGATTGCGCTCGCTGACGTGCCAGGCGCGATTGCGGCGCGCATTGGATTAACCGCAGAAGAGAGTCGCCGATTGGCGGAAAAAATTTGGATCTTTTTTTGCGGTTCGATTCGTTGGTATTTTCCGGATTTGGGTGAGGTGATGGCTGCGGCTGGATTCGCATTGCCGGAAAAAAATCCTTATCCCGTTGAGCAACCGGTTACAACTGTTGCAGCCGCGCTCATAGAAATTCAAAAAACAGCTGCTGATATTCCGGAGCGGATTAAACCAGCGGTCGAAGCGTATGTGCGTGATCTGTTACAAATGCAAATATTTGATATGGTAGCAATCACGGCAAAACTGCAAAGCACGTTGCTTGATCAAGGGTTTGGGTTAAGTGCGGGGCGCGCGCAGGCGATCATGAAACGGCTGTGCAATTTTATCGGCGTGTATCGATTTTCAGATTTAGGGCCACGTATTGATCCGACGACGTTGGCAACTGATGTGCTTGCACCACAGGAAGCAGTTGAGCTCAGTGTGGCAAAGAGCGCGGCCGCGCCAATTGCAGATTCAAACGTAACACAACAACAGCAATCAATGATTGAAGCTGTGCTCGCAATCGAACCGCTGAGCGATCGCAGTGCGGACGTGCAACAAAAATGGCGATCGATCGTTGCGGCGCGCGTCGGTGGTGCGCGCGATGCATCGCAAACGCGCGCGTTGCTCGGTGAGCATGCGGAAACCGGCGGGCTTGATTTGACGCCGCCCGAAGTTGAAAAAATGTCAACGCTCCTTGAGCAGACAATGAACGGATTTGAAAAAAAACGCGAAGAATTTTCGGTCATGGAAAAAATTGCGAGCGTGCAACAAGCAACTGCGGGAATTATTGCGGGACCCGAGGCGCAGGCGCGTGAATCGCAAAAAGAAATCAATCAACGATTTGTTTCAATGTTTGGAAAAGATGCGGTCGAAGAAATTCGGCGAGAGACGCGACGTGAAATTGAATCGCCTGAAGCGGCGCATCCGGGGGAAGCGGCGCGATCGCATGTGGCACCCGTGACGTTCAATGCACCGACACCTGAACAAGTAACGCCTTCGACTCAGTCGGTCGCACCGACGCAGCAAATCCAGCCGCAGCAAGAACCAAAATATGTACCGAAAATTCCGGATAAGCTGAAACAACTTATTGACGCCGATGTGCCAATTCTGCCGATGAAACAAAAAACGTCAGAAGAAGCAGCGAAGCAAAAAAAGTCATCAGACATTCGGTCGGGTCCGCGCCTTGTGGGACCGGTTGATGAGCTGCGCGGCATGACGCTCGTTGATTTTCGGCGGCTGTCGCCGGACGTGTCCGTGCGTATTCAGAAGATTCGGAGTAAAATTGAGGTGATCGGGCAAGATGGACCGCATGAAAAAATTCGTGCCGTGCAGGCGGTCGAACAAAGCGAACCAGTTAAACTGTATCGCGATTTGCTCAAACAAAGTTTGGTGAGTGGTCGTTCAGTCGAAGAGTTGAGCGCGGAAAATAAATCGCTGGGCAAACCAAGCCTTGAGACAGATGAATTAGTAGCGATCAAACAGTTCCTGTCACAAATTCGTTTCTCAAGTATTTAATGTATGCCACAGCAATTTGTTGTTCCACAATTCATTGATGCAGAACCAAAATTGTTGGGGCCGGTGACGCCGCGTCAATTCATTATTTTGTTTGCAACGGTGCTCGTGTGTGCGCTGATGAAAGTGATACTTCCGTTTTGGGCGTTCATTTTGGTATCGGTGATTCTCGCTGGCCTTGGGCTAACGCTCGCCTTTGTCAAAATTAACGGCCAATCATTCCACTATTTTTTGCTCAACATGCTCCAAACAATGCGCAAGCCAAAAATTCGCGTGTGGCAAAAAGATTTGAGCGACGCGTATTTGCGGCAATTTATTCAGCGCGAAGAAATTATTGTCGCCACAAAATTTGAGCGCAAACAATTTGTGGGCGTGAGCCGGCTGAATGAGCTGTCGCTCATTGTGAACACTGGTGGCGTCTATCGCCCTGAACGAGACGATGTTCTTTGAACCATATGGCAGACAAAGTTGAAACAATGCACAGCACACAGCTCGCCGGTCACAAGCCGAATGCGTCGACGCAGCAATATCTTGACATTGCAGAAATTCGGGACAACGTGGTGATTTTAAAAGATGGCACGCTACGGTCAGTCATTCTCGTGTCATCAATAAATTTTGCGTTGAAATCAGAAGACGAACAGACCGCGCTCATTTCGTCGTATGTTTCGTTTTTGAATTCGCTTGATTTTCCGATTCAAGTGGTGATTCAATCGCGTAAATTAAATATCGATGCGTATCTCGAGCGGTTGCGCGAGGCGGAAAAAATTCAGCGCAATGAATTATTGCGAAATCAGATTGGCGATTATCGGCAATTTGTCAAAGAGTTGATCGAACTCGGTCAGATTATGAGCAAGCGATTTTTTGTGGTCGTGCCGTTCAGTCCGTTATCAAACAAAGCAAAGTCATTTTGGCAGCGCATGGGCGAGGTGATTTCGCCGGGCAAGGCCGTGCGTGCGAAAGAAGCGCAGTTTCAAGATCGAAAAAAAGCGCTTGAGTTGCGTCTGTCGCTCGTGCTCGGCGGTTTGCAGGGAATGGGGTTGCAGGTAACACAACTCGACACGCAAGGGCTCGTCGAACTCTATTACACCGTCTACAACCCCGATATATTTTTAACAGAAAAACTTGTGGCAATGGATCAGTTGCAAGTTGAAGCATCATAGCTATGGCGTTCCAACCGATCACAATCAACACACCCCAGACAAATCAGGCGCCGAAAAAACCGACGAAGCAAGATGAATCAAAACGGCGTGGCGAAGAAGAGCGCGCGATGCTTGAAGCGGAGCGCATTTATCGCACCGGTGTTGTCAATATTCGCGACATCATCTCGCCGGCATCGTTTAACATCAAACCGGGATATTTGCAGATCGGCGACGTGTATGCGCGCACGTTGTTTGTCGTGACCTATCCGCGCTACATTGGAGTTGGTTGGTTTTCACCAATCATTAATTTGGCGCTGACGCTTGACGTTGGCATGTTTTTCTATCCCGTGCCGAATGAAATAATTTTGAAGCAGCTCAAAGAACGCGTTGGTTTCATGGAAGCGGAAATTGTGTCAGACGCGGAAAAAGGCGCTCCGCGAAATCCGATGAGTGAGACGGCGCTGCGCGACATGGAATCATTGCGCGACGCGTTGTCGCAAGGCTCTGAAAAGTTTTTTCAATTCGCGCTCTATGTTACGATTTATGCGAGCAAACTTGAGGAACTGGATAAAACAACGGCAGACATCGAAGGAATGTTTGGTTCAAAATTGATTTACACGAAAAAAGTTTTGTATCAATCAGAGCAAGGATTTAATTCAACGATTCCACTCGGCAATGATGAGCTCATGATTACTGCGAACATGAATTCGTCGCCGATCGCTGCATCATTTCCGTTCATGTCAGCTGAGTTGACGAGCGACAACGGAATTTTGTATGGCATCAATCGTCACAACAACAGTTTGATTTTGTTTGATCGATTTTCGATGCAAAATGCGAATTCAGTCGTGTTCGCAACGTCTGGTGCCGGCAAATCGTACGCCGTGAAATTGGAAATTTTGCGTTTATTGATGGTCGGCGTCCACGTCATTGTCATTGATCCGGAATTTGAATACAAGCAATTGTCCGACGCCGTTGGGGGCACGTTTATCAACATCTCACTTGCTTCTGAAGCAAAAGTGAATCCATTTGATTTGCCGCGACCGGTTGGCGAACAGATTTCGACTGAGGATATCATTCGTAGTGCGGTTATCACACTCAAGGGTTTGTTCCGCATCATGTTTGGGCAAATTTCAAATGAAGAAGATTCAATTCTTGATCGCGCATTGCTTGAAACCTTTGCGAAAAAAGACATCACTCCAGATGCGGATCTGACAAAAATTGAAGCACCGGTGATTGGTGATTTTCAGTCAGTGCTTGAGGGAATGACTGGCGCAGAAAACATGTTAGTGAAGGTGAAGAAATTCACCGAAGGCACGTTCGCAGGGTTATTGAACCAACCGACGAATGTTGACATGAATGGTCAGCTGGTCGTGTATTGCGTGCGTGATCTTGAAGATGAGTTGCGACCAACGGCGATTTACACCATCGTGAATTATATTTGGAATGTCGTGCGTTCAAGTCGCAAGAAGCGTGCGTTGATTATTGATGAGGCGTGGTGGCTCATGCAACATGAAGATTCGGCGCGATTTATTTTTGCCCTCGTGAAGCGTGCACGCAAATATTTTCTCGGTGTCACGACGATCACGCAGGACGTGAACGATTTTCTCGGATCAGCCTACGGTCAGGCTATCGTGACAAACTCAAGTATTCAATTGTTGTTAAAACAATCGCCCGCATCAGTCGACAATTTGGCAAAAACATTTATGTTGACTGAAGGCGAAAAATATTTGTTGCTTGAAAGTGCCGTTGGTGAGGGAATATTTTTTGCCGGTCAAAAGCATGCGGCCATTAAAATCGTTGCGTCGTATAATGAAGATCAGATCGTGACAACGAATCCACAGCAATTGTTGAAACTTGAGGAGGAACGTCGCAAGGCGCGCGAGGAGTCGGAGCAGCAAGAAAAAGAGCAGGGAGGCGCGGGCGGGCAGGCAGCGCTCGAGAGTGTGGTGCCGCTCGAATTTAATCCTGAGCCAACAACCGCAGCAGCTGGTGGAGACGGCTCGCCTGCACCAGAAACGCAGCCCGCAGTGCCGTCAATTGAAGCGGTTGCAGAAGGAACCGCATCAATGCCTGCAGCAGTTGTTGAGCCGGTAGTGGCCACAGAATCACCGGTCGCCGCACCGCCAGCACCGCCGACTGTATAATATTGAAAACTATGGAAGCAGAAACAAAAAAAATCACCCTGCTGATCGTCGCCGCACTTGTGGTGGTGACACTGGTGTTTGCCGTGATATTTTATTTTCGATCCTCTGGCGGCTCTGAAAACAATGAAACAAATGAAACTACGGTAACGCCGAATGCGCTTGAGCAGCGAGCAGCACCGACCGTGGTCGAAGAAGTCGC
>MFQD01000026.1:14302-15225 GCA_001782975.1 Candidatus Magasanikbacteria bacterium RIFCSPHIGHO2_02_FULL_50_9b | reverse complement strand
ACTGACCAACGCAATCACGGGCACTGATACGGGACTCGCGTTGCTTGGACCCGCCGCGCCGCTTGCGGCAAATTTGTGCAAGCCAACTGGCAACGGTGTGTACTGTTTTTATTTCAAAACTGGCGACAAAGATCAGTGTGCCGTTGAATCGGTCAGTGTGTCGCCGAGTTCGTTCACTGCTGAAACGCTTGGCGCGATTAAGAATCCATTGTCAAAATACAATGAATTGCAGATGTGGTTGCCACTGCCGCAGCCTGCTGACAAATGCCAAATTTTGGATCCAGAATCATACGACTGGAGTTGGGCGCCGACCAAAACCGGCGACAAAGATTTTGGTTATGCTATTGCAATTGACGGCACAGGAACAAAGACGCCACTGTTTGCAAAACAGCCAACGCCACTGAAATCAACGGCAGAAATTAGCGTGACCGAGGTGAGTTCCAAAAAAACAGGAAAGGCGACGCTCTCGATCAATGTCGGTGCGCCAGTTTTGACCGAAGCGTGCGAAATCAACGGTCCGCGCAGCCCAAGTCCGTCAAGTCAATGGGGAGGCGAAATTTGTTACGACGCGCCGATTGTTGTTGAATTTAATCAGGAAGTTGAACTCAAAAAAGCGGATGGCACGGGCGCGCCATTTGATATCAAAATTTTAGAATGCACCGGAACAATTGCTGGCAAAGAGTGTGACAGTTTGAACACGAAAGTCGAATTTAAAACAACGTCAGCGCACTATGTGTTTGACGGAATTCGACACGTCTATAAATTTGAAACAAATCCAGTGCTTGCAAAAAATACGAACTATTTGGTTGAAATACCGACCACAACCAAAGGGCTTGGCGAATTTGGAAAATTGCTCGTGCCAAAGACCGGTTGTCGACCGGGCGCTGCGTATTGCTTCGCGTTCAAAACATCGGCGGAGGACG
>MFQD01000026.1:9148-14286 GCA_001782975.1 Candidatus Magasanikbacteria bacterium RIFCSPHIGHO2_02_FULL_50_9b | reverse complement strand
GCGTGCGCGGTCAAGGATGTTGAGGTCATGCCCTTTGATTGGCAAGCAACGGAATATGGCATTCAGCAAACGTATAATTTGGTGGGTGACCTCGCAGCGCAGTTGTGGCATGCACAAGCGTTTGGTGCGAACCAATGTGTGTGGCTCAAGAACAAATATGAGTGGCAGTGGAGCATTGACAAAGACCACGAGGGGTATGCGGCAATTGATCCGGATGAAACGTCGGGTAACGGACAGGATGACACCGGCGGTTTGCTGGGCGCGCTCTGGGATTTGAGCGATGATCAAATTGTTGCTGCATACAAAGAGACGCATGACGATGATCCGGTGCAGATACAGGCAGAAACCGAAGACGTGACAGGCATTGGGTTGCTGCATATTAATTTTCCAACGCCGAGTATCATCAAATTTGAACCATCCGCGTGTGGGGGCTCGGGTGTGTGTAGTAATGCGGCGTTGCGCGTTGCGTTTTCAACGGCAATGAAAGACGAGACACTTGATACGCATTCGTTTGCCGTTGCATGCCCCGTGAACGACACAAAAGACTGTTTTGTTGATGCGACGGTTTTGAAAACAGCAATCCAATTGGTCGCGCAACCCGCTGATAAATCAAACAAAGAATTTATTCTGACTCCTACGACCGGATTTTTATTGAACACAAAATATCGCGTTGTGTTAACTGACGGTATTTTGTCAACGGCAAATAAAAAGTTTACTGAATTTAATTATCCTACGGCAAAGCCAACCTATTTCAGCTGGACGTTTACTGTTGCAAAAAATCAGTGCTTGGTTGATCGTGTTGAGGTGAGTCCCGTTGCGCCAATTGCAAAGGCGCAGGGTGACAAGCAGGCGTTTGTCGCCGCGGCGTTTTCCGCCGTTGATGCCTGTCATCCGAACGGCCAGTCGCTCGACATGAAAGGCATTCCGTGGTCATGGGCGTCGAGTGAGGTGAGTGTTGCAAAACAGATTGCCGCAACAACCGCACAAACTCAAACATTTGTGATGGTAGGTGCGGGAACGGTTATTAATAATGAGCAGAGCGCTGCGATTACGGCTGCGGCGCAATCAAAAGTGGGGACCAGCACTTGGAAATTGCAATGCAACGCGCCGCCAGTCAAATGTCCAGTTGGTACGTGGGCAGGTGCGGATCATTGCTGCCACAAACCGCCGAGCGTGAGCGCAACCTATCCGGAAAGCGGCGACGTGGGCGTGTGTCGCAATACATTGATCACGATCGACGCAACGGATTTTATCAAATCAGATACGGTAACTGATAAAAATGTGCGCGTTGGATTTGCGGTGGATGCGGCGGCATTTTGCACGGGTGGTGATTTTGTGGACGGTTACTGCTATGGAAAAATTCCGTATACATTGACGACGGTAAATACGATGGACAAAACAAAAACACAGCACGGACGAATTGTGGTTAATTTGCAAGAAGTGCTGCCTGAGGATGCTGATATTCGATTGTGGGTGCGGCCCGAAGGTGATGATAATTTTGAAACCGTTGGTTTGAAGTCGACTTTGAGCGTTCCGATTGTCGGGACGGCCGTTGATTTTTCAACGAGCGATGGATATTGCGAATTAACGCATGTGCGCGTGTTTCCCGAAGAAACATTTTTTACCAAGCTCACCGCAACGCAAAAATTTGTTTCATACGGTTTGAGTAAACAGGGAAATTCATTGATTCCGTTGTCAGCGATTCCGGGCGTGTATTCATGGAGCTGGGATTGGTTCACCAACAATGCAAAAGTTGCGAAGTTGAGCAAAGCGGTGAGTGGTGCTGACACCGAAGTACAACCGGGTGGCAGCAATGGACAGACAACGGTCACGGCGCGCGCGACGATTACTGATGACACCATCTTAAAACCAAGCACCAAGGGCGCTGCGATCGCGGATGCGGCAAGCGTTGAGGCAATGCTGTGTGAAGATCCGTGGATTCCGGAAACAGATCCGACGCTCAAAAAAATTCTTGATATTCACAACACTTCGTTTTGGTATTGTCGTACCGGCGGAAAATCGATTCTGACAAAACTGGCCGCCGTTGAAGACAAGTTAAGTGATTTGAGTTTCACCACGTTGCACTCATTCAGACTCGTTGATCCAAAATCAGGTGGCGCCATTGGATTCAGATTTGAGAAAAATTTGAAACAGTATTCGCCGCGCGAGTGGTACTTGAATCATGAATTCACCGGCACGCCGGAAGATATTTATGTTGACGGATTTAAAGCAATTCGCGTTGGTAACACGGTGTATATTGGTTTTGGAAATCAGTACAACAAATCAACGCAGTTTACGAACATTTTGATTATCAGTTTGTCAGAGCCAGCGACGGATGAATTGAAACAAATTTTCGATCAGGTGATTCAGAATATGCAGTTTGTGAAAAACGTCAATGACGTGGGGTTGTGCTACAAGAATGCGCAACCAACAAATGTGCTGTGTAACAGTAAACTGGATTGTGTGGGGAACGCAGGACAAAAGGAACGAACGTTCGTGCAAAAATTCACGGCAGCTGGCGGCGATTATTTGGGACTGACCTGCGCGCCGAATAAATTTGGTCAGTATCCGGAAGTCAAATTTAATTCATTGACCGGCGTTGCGACAACTAGTGAGACAAAATTACATCCGTTCACGGGAAGCGCGTCGTATGACAGCACGAAGGCGTGGCACACGCTCGACGCGCTGTGCACCACGGACGCCGCGCTGGGGAGTTGCGAAAAAAATCCGCAGCTTTCGTGTATTGACAACAGCAACTGTCCGGGATCTGTCTGTGTCAACAAGGCAGCGGTGATGAGTTGCAACGTTGAGCAGTCACAGTTTCGTCGCGACATGATTCGCGTGGTTGATGCAGCGTTACTCACGCGGTCAGTTAAAAAAGCTCAAGCAGTGGCGCAAAAATATCCAATTATTGCGACGGATAGTTTTATCCCCGGACTTTCGTCAAGCAAATGGCCGTCATGGAATTCATTCATGCAGCAACTCGGCATTACCGCAGTGTATGATCCGCTCAATCAGTATTCGGGTTGTGGCGCGGATTCAGATTCTGAAACGTGCTGGAGTGTGAAGAATAAAAAATATCAGTGCACGCAGAATTCATTTGTGTATCATTACCGCACGATCAAGAGCGGCGAAGATTTTGCGCTTGGCATTCCGTTTGAGCAGCCGGCGTCACAACAATCAGCGTGGCAAGGTGATGGATGGACAGAAGCAAAACCAAAAATTGTGAATGATTTTTGCGTCGGTGTGCCGGTTGTTGCGTCAGCCGTATGTGGCGACGGTGCGATTGGACCGGGCGAGCAGTGTGATCCACCACTCGGATCTGTTGGTGGTTCGGACAAAAACAAATGTGCCACCTACGGAGACTTCACTGCAACCTGCAGCGCGACATGCGTGTTTGAAAAAATTTCGTGCGTCAACAAGTGTGGCGATGGCGTTGTAGATGCGGGTGTCGAGGAATGCGACGAAGGATCAAAGTATAACGGCCAGTACAACCACTGTGGTGCAGATTGCAAATTGGCAAACTCATTAGGTGCGTGCGGCAATGGCGCGGTGGAGAAAAATGAAGTGTGTGATATCGGAACCTTGCAAGGACGATCATTTATTTTTGATTCACTCAAGGATGTCGGAAAAAACATTGGCATTCGTTGTGTTGCAAACACTCAGCCGCAGGCAATCTTGTATGATCCAGTGTCGCACCTCATTACCATCACAAACTCAACACCAGCGCCAGCGCTCGCCCTGATTTGTACGTCGAAGGAACAGGTCGGCTTATGTGATTTGCAGCCACAGCTTAGTTGTATCGCTGACTATAATTGTCCGGGAGCATCGGCATGCATCAAGCCGGTTGTCGGCACAAAATATTCGAAAAATAAGCAGGACTCGTGTAACTGGAATTGCAAAGCAACCGGATCATATTGTGGCGACGGCACGGTTGACAGCGCGAGTGGTGAAGAGTGCGACGGCAATGAACAAGGAAACGCCTGCACAAAATTCTGTACTGCGTCGTGTTTGTGGCAGACCAAGGTGCTGAACGCGGCGACGAATAAAGTTGAGCCAGTGTGTGTTGCGAATCCGAACGCGCCGGCGGCGGCATTTGTCGGGTGTGGCGACGGCACGGTTAATCCTGCCACTGGCGAAGAATGTGACGTCGGGAAACAAAATGGCGTGCAGTGCGTGGCGCAATATGGTAGCAATAATTCCTGTCAGTATTGCACGACAACGTGCAAAAAAGGATTTGTGACCGGTGGATTTTGTGGCGATGGGAAAAAGGGCGGTTCAGAGTTTTGTGATGGATCTGATACGCTGGCGTTTTGTCCGGCTGGCACTGATTACGCAACCTTCAAATGCAACGCGCAGTGTTCCGGAAAAGACACGTCGATTGACGGCGCATGTAATGTGTGTGAAATAGAAACATTTTCAAACCACACGGTAGCGGCAAACGGTGAATTCAAATATTCTGCGATCACGCTGCGCGATCCAACACTCGGCTGGCTCCCGATTACGGCAGCGTCGGTTAATGACAAAAGCATTCTCACCAGTACTATTTTTGTGAGCGCGCCGCTGTTCAATGGGAATCCACCAGAACATGTTATCACCACAATCCCATTTCATCTTGGAGTCAAAGGGCAGGAACCTGCGGCATGTTTTAGCGAGGGAAAGTCATATACCGTGCTCACCAAATTCCATCAGAGCCAGGTGCCAAATTTACAAAATTTAAAACAAAAGTTTGCGACTGTTGCGCCGAGTATGAGCGAAGCGGGCGGAGCGTTTGCATATCCAGAATTAACGACTGTTGTTGATGCGGCAAGCAAAACGGTGCAGTTCACCAACGTTGAGCCGCTCGGCGACGCGGGGCAGTATCGCGTCGTGGTGACTGGTGATAGCACACCGTCGGTGGTGCTCAACATGTTTGTGCCAAGCGACATGCAAGGATCAAAAGTATACCCAACCGAAACGGGATACATTTTGTCTACGAACAAAGCGTCAGCATTCGGTTCGCCATGGGACGGCTGTTCTGCGAATGGATGGAATATTTCTGGCGCGTCCGGAACTTCAGAGCATGCAGTCAAAGATGCGGGTGGCGTGACGCGAGCGTTTTTGCGCTGGTATGATGGCTGCTTGACGTCCGGTCCGTT
>MFQD01000026.1:8054-9124 GCA_001782975.1 Candidatus Magasanikbacteria bacterium RIFCSPHIGHO2_02_FULL_50_9b | reverse complement strand
CAATTCGACCACGGTGAAAATTTATTATCGCGATCCGTCGAAAAATTCAACGTCGCAATTGTACTGGCGGCTTGCGGCGACGTTGAAACCAACTGACGCCGGCGCGGTCAAAAAATCAGACGTGTGGTATCCGTTCTTCTTTATGCCTGAAGCGCAAACCTTTGGTGGTCAAGTTTTGGGAATTAAATATGAACCAGAAAATGCATTGTGGGGAGGAAACTACAGTCCATCCGCAAATCTGTTGTTGAAAAAATAACGCAACTTTTATATGGAAACACCGATGCAATCGCAACCAATCTCGCCGAGCCCGCTGTCAAAAAATTTTGTGTTTGGTATACTGATTGCAGCCGTTGCCATTGCCGTGACTGGGCTCGTGGTTTTTTTTGCAACGCGCGATCGAAATACGGCGACACAGGCAACAGCTCAAACAGGTAATTCAGTTGTGGCGCCACTCATTGCGAGCGAAAAAGACAGCGATACCGATGGTTTAACTGATGCGGAAGAGGCGAAACTTGGCACGGATCCGGCGAAGCCTGACACTGACGGAGACCGATTGCTTGATGCAGAAGAAGTTAGGTCAATTAAATCTGATCCAAAAAATCCAAAAAGCAAAGATCCGACACTCACTGATTACGAGTGGGTGCGGAAACAATCACGATAAAAATATGTTTGACGACGACGCACAAGCACCAATACCAGCCGCACCGGCGCAGCAGCCAGCACCCGCCGCTTCATCAGCTTCATCAGGTGGTGATCAAGTGCCAGATATTTTTGATGGCTCAGATCCTGCCGGCGGCGAGCAGCACCTGCCAGATGCATCGCCAGAAACAACAGTGCTGGGACCGAGCGCGCTTGACGCTGGCAAGTTGCAACCGCTTGCCAATCAAACGCCGTCGCCGCTTGATGCGGGTTCAATGTCTGACAGCAGTTCCGCTGATTTGCATGAACCGGCTGCATTAAAACGTATCATGCTTGCCGCGATAATTTTGGTTGCGGTTGCGCTTGTCGGCGCGGGCGTATGGTTTTTTGTGATCAGAGAAAAACCAGTGGCTGTTACCCCGATGGATGCA
>MFQD01000026.1:4651-8039 GCA_001782975.1 Candidatus Magasanikbacteria bacterium RIFCSPHIGHO2_02_FULL_50_9b | reverse complement strand
GGGTTCGGTTGATGTTGATGTGACAGAGCCAACGCCGCCAACACCAACACCAACCCCGACACCAGAAACAACAACGCCGCCAACACCAACGCAGCAACCACCCGCACCGGTTCCAGCCGCGCCAGACGCAACGCTCGATAGCGACAAGGATGGATTGACGGATGTGAAGGAAGCGCAACTGGGGACGAATGCAAATAATCCAGATTCAGATGGTGATGGGTTGACTGATGGCGCGGAAATAAACATTTGGGGAACCAATGCATTGAATAAAGATACGGACGGGGATACGTTTCCAGACGGACAGGAAGTATTAAATGGATTTAATCCAAAGGGTCAGGGTAAGTTGCGTTAAGATCGTATGGCAGTCGCCGCAGTTCCTACACAATCAACACAGTCGGTTGATCCGGCTTTACACATCCACACCATTCCGATGGAATTTTATGGCGGGAAAAATCCGGCGCCTGCGGATGTTCAGACTGCCTCGGCTACGCAGACCTCGCAATTGATTTCACCGTCGCCGACCGCGCCGTCACAGCCAGTGTCAGCACAAAAAATTGTGATACCAAAAAATGTGGTGACGCCGCCGTCTGGGTCATCGGCTACTGTGCAGAAGCGTTCGTCATGGATGATTCCGGCAATTGTTTGCGCAGTGGTGATTCTTGGTGGAGGAGGATTTGCGGCGTGGTGGTTTTTTGTGCGCGCAGAGCCAGCGTCGGACACGGCCATTCCGCCGCCACCTGTCGTTGCTGAAACGCCGTCGTCTGTGCCGCCCGTTGTTGAAGAACCCCCCGCACTGGTGTTACCACCGCAAACTCCTGAGGTCAAAAAACCTGAAGTGGATTTATTGATCGCTCCGCACGCGTACAAAGATTCGCCTGATGGTGACACGGACGGCATGACGGATATTGAAGAAGAGTTGTGGGGAACGAATGGCGCGCTTGCGGACAGCGATGCAGATACATTTGCTGATACCGTTGAGTTGCAAAATTTGTATAACCCAAAGGGTGTAGCGCCGCAGCGATTGATTGATGCGCAATTGGTGAACACTTATGTGAATCCGGAATATCAGTACACCGTGTACTATCCGATCTCGTGGCTCTCTTCGTCGCTTGAAGAATCAAAAAAGGAAGTTTTATTCACGTCCATCACGCAGGAATATGTGCAAGTCGCGGCGTTGCCATTTCCGGCTGAACAGACATTTACCGCGTGGTTTGCGGCGACGTTTCCAAACGAATCGCTGATCACCTATGTACCATTCACAAATAAATACAAAGTTTCTGGCGTGATGAGTCCTGATGGGAGCGTTGCCGTGATTACCGACGGATCACACGTTTATCTGTTGACGTACAATGGCGGCAGTCGTGAAGAGATTAATTATCGTGCAACGTTTCAGATGATGGTGCAGTCGTTCAAAACACCGAACGTCACCACACCAATCGATTTGTTGCCGACCGCACAGCCATGACAACCGAGCAACAATTGCGAGAGCTCCAGCGAGCGAGTGACTATGTACTGCGGCGCGAGGGCTTTAAAAAAATTCATGCTGAAATTTCGTTTGTCGGTCCCGGCGAAATTCGTCGACTGAATCGTCAATATCGAAAAAAAGATGCGATCACGGACGTATTATCGTTTCGTGAGTTTGATGCGCATATTCCATTTCCGAATGACGCGGTGATCGGCGAGATTGTGCTGTGTCGATCGTATATTCGTTCGCAGGCATCGGAGTTCGGTGTTGCGTATGCACAGGAGTTGCTCCGTATGACGATTCATGGCACGCTCCACTTGCTTGATTATGATCATGAAACAAAGCGAGACGCAGCAATCATGTTGCCACTTCAAGAAAAATACATTGAACACTTTTTGTAGTCAAGTTGTATGAAACCCCTGAGCAGTTTTGGAAAAAGTTTTTTGTTTGCGCTGCGTGGTCTACAGACGGTGTGGCTTGAAGAGCGTAGTTTTCAGGTGCAAAGCGTTGCAGCGGTGTGTGTGATTGGGCTCATGTTTGTGATTGATTTGAAGCCGTGGGAGTATGTTATTGTGACGCTGGTTCTCATCATGGTTTTGGTTCTGGAGATATTGAACACTATTGTTGAACGATTCGTTGATATGGTGAAACCGCGATTGCATAGTTATGTGGGGACGATCAAAGATATGATGGCTGGTGCGGTACTGCTCATGAGCCTTGCAGCAGTCGCTGTTGGCGTGATTATTTTTTTTCCACACTTCTGGGCTTTTGTGATACAATAGCTGCATGAAATTCGCGTCGCGCGCAACTCGAATCACTGGCATTGACATCGGCTCTTCAGCGGTGCGCATTGCTGTCGGGCAGATGGTGCAACAAGGTAACGGTGAGTTGTTGCAGATTTTGGGGTGTGCCGAAGTTCCGGCAGAAGGAATTCACAAGGGAATTATCACGAGCATTGATGACGCGGTGTCATCTGTTTCTGCCTGCATCGAGCGCGTCGAGCGTTTGGCAGGTGGACAAATTGAACACGCCGTTGTCGGCATTTCCGGCAGTCATATCTTGTCCCAACAAAGCAAGGGCGTTGTTGCCGTTGCAAAACCAGATGGCGAGATTACTGAGGACGATGTTTCGCGAGCGGTTGAAGCGGCACGCACGGTGGCGACTCCGGTGAATTATGAAATTTTACACGTCATTCCAAAAACATTTACTGTTGACGGGCAAACGGGCATTAAAGATCCAACAGGGATGACCGGCGTTCGGCTTGAGGTCGACGCGCAGATCATTCAGGGTGTTTCATCACAAATCAAAAATATCAATCGCGTCGTATATCGAACCGGTCTTGAGATTGATCGGCAGGTTTTGACTATTCTTGCCGGCGCAGATATTGTAACGACGCCGCGGCAAAAGGAATTGGGTGTTGTTGTGGTGAATATTGGTTCATCCACGACGAGTCTCGCCATTTTTGAGGAAGGAAATGTGTTGCATACTGCCGTGCTTGCGATTGGGTCTGAGCACATCACTTCTGACATTGCTATAGGGTTGCGTACCTCGATCGATGTTGCGGAGCGGGTGAAGATTGAATATGGAACGGCGCTTCCGAAAGCAGTTGGTCGCAAGGAAGAAATTTTTTTAGCAGAACTCGGCGCGACAGAGCAAGAAGTTGTTGATCGGAAGTACGTCGCGGAAATCATCGAAGCGCGCGTTGAGGAAATATTTCGAAAAGTTGATAAAGAGTTGCGAGCCATTGAACGATCTGGTTTGCTGCCAGCCGGGGTTTTGTTCACGGGTGGTGGCGCTCGGCTCGACGGACTTGTTGAGTTGGCAAAAAAAGAATTGCGACTGCCTGCTGCGCTCGGGTATCCGATTGATATCACCAGTTTGTCTGATCGCGTCAATGATCTTTCGTTTGCTTCGGCAATCGGT
>MFQD01000026.1:0-4637 GCA_001782975.1 Candidatus Magasanikbacteria bacterium RIFCSPHIGHO2_02_FULL_50_9b | reverse complement strand
TGGATCTTCATTCAAGGACGTTGCCGTTGTGTTCAAACAGGTGCGTGAATGGGTTCGATCAATCATGCCTTGACTTGTTTTGATTCAAAGCATTGCTTTTTTGCTTGACCAGTGGATAACTATTGGGTATCCTATAGAGGAGAGCTGCGGCTCCTTTATTTATATCAGGGTTTTGAACACATATTGTACTCAATCGTATGCCTGAAGTGAAACCTGCTCTGGAAACATTTGCGAAGATTGTGGTTGTTGGTGTTGGCGGCGGTGGAACATCGGCGGTCAATCGAATGATCGAAGCGAAAATTCGGGGCGTGGAATTTATTGCCTTAAATACTGACATTCAAGCGCTCCATCATTCGCTTGCCACGCATAAAATTAACATCGGAAAAACAGTAACGCGCGGATTGGGCGCAGGAATGGATCCAGAAACCGGTCGGCGCGCTGCAGAAGAATCGCAAAATGAGATTCGCGACTTGTTGAAAGGCGCGAACATGGTTTTTGTGACTGCGGGAATGGGCGGTGGAACAGGATCGGGTGCATGTCCAGTTGTTGCTGATATTGCGCGTGAGGTTGGTGCGTTGACGGTTGCGGTCGTGACTAAGCCATTTAGTTTTGAAGGATCGCAGCGCAAATCAATTGCTGATCGTGCTCACGAAGAGTTGGCAGGTCGGGTAGATACGATCATCACTGTGCCGAATGATCGCGTGATGCAAATGGTTGATAAAAAAACAACGTTGCAAGAAGCGTTTCGGGTGATTGATGATGTGCTCCGTCAGGCAGTGCAAGGAATTTCTGAATTGATTATGACGCACGGTCAAATTAATGTTGACTTTGCGGATGTGAAGCGGATCATGTCAAATCAAGGTTCTGCGCTCATGGGTATTGGTCGTGCATCCGGCGAGAATCGCGCGATTGATGCGGCAAAGGCTGCGATTTCCTCGCCATTGCTTGAGATTTCCATTGATGGTGCGCGTGGCATTTTGTTCCTCATTACGGGTCCTGAAGATTTGAGCATGCAAGAAGTGCAGGAAGCGGCGAAAGTGGTGACTGGATCTGCGGATGAAAATGCGGCGATCATTTGGGGATTGTCACACGACAACAGTTTGGGCGAGGACGTGAAGATCACCGTTGTCGCAACAGGTTTTGAAGAGCGGCGCGTCGCGCGGCCAGAAACAGCACGCGAGGATCAGCCGGCATTTCGACCCGTTGCGCGGCCGTTGTTTCGGCAGCAGCCAGAGCCAGCGGCGCGGGCGGAAAGTGCTCCGGTGCGCATCCAGCCGCAGCCCGTTCGACCGATTGTTAAAGATGATGATACGAGCTCGAGTGTAGCAACCTTTCAAAAAAAATCTTTGAGCTCCGTTTCGTCGAGAATTGCGTCAGATGATGTTGAAGGTGCTGAAGAAGAAGAGGTTGATATTCCGGCGTTCATTCGTAAGAAGATGAATGCGGGAGGTAGTTAACGCGCAGGTTGTTCTATGTTGTGTCCGGCGTGCAAGACAGAAACGAAAGTTGTTGATTCGCGCGTCGCACCAGATGGGCTGACGGTTCGGCGACGGCGAGAGTGTGACACCTGCGGCGAGCGTTTTTCGACAATCGAGGAAATGGAACTGCTCGACATTACCGTTGTCAAGCGCGATGGTGGCCGAGAAGTGTATGATCGCGAAAAAATGGGACAGGGGATCCGATTGTCCATGCAAAAGAGGCCATATACCAACGAAAGTTTTCGTACGCTGATCTCGCGTATCGAGCGCGACATGCAAAAACGGCGCAAGCGTGAGATCAAAAGTAGTGAGATTGGGGACATCGTAATGCATCATTTGAAAAATTTTGATAAAATAGGATATATCCGGTTCGCGTCAATTTATCGATCATTCACTGATGTGAGCGGATTTGCAAAAGAATTGCAGAGTTTGGAGAAAAAAAAGAAAAAATAATTTTCTATGGAAGATCACGGTTCGACTGAACACCAACTCGCCGAACTCAATCAGCGCATGCATAAAGTTGAACGGTTTATGCTGTATAGCAGTATTGTCGGCACGGCGCGACTGCTTTTGATTCTCGTTCCGATCATACTTGCGGTTATTTTTATTCCGCCGTTTGTGAAAGAATACTTGCCGTTTGTCTCTGATATTTTGAGTTTTATTCAGGACTTCATGCAACGAAGTCGCGTGCGGTAACGGTTACGCTCATCGGGGAGGGTCAACTAATTCGCTCTTTATGAAACGAACACGCATCATTGCTACCATTGGCCCTGCGTCATGCAACCCACGAATTCTTTTGGAACTTATTCGGTCTGGGGTCAATGTCGCGCGTTTGAATTTCTCGCACGGATCTTTTGAAGAACATGCCAAATATATTGCGGCGATTCGTTTGGCTGCGCGGCGGGCGCGACGAACGGTCACTATTTTACAAGATCTTTCTGGTCCAAAAGTCCGTGTCGGCGAATTGCCGCCCGAGGGTGTGGTGTTGAAGGCTGGGGAAAAAATTGTGTTCAGCAATAATCCCAAGCATCATGGCGCGATTCCATTTCAATATTTGGGGTTGCCGAAAGATGTGTCGCGTGGCGACACGTTGCTACTTGACGACGGGTTGCTTGAAGTTGAAATTTTAGGTACGACGCCGACTGAAATCACGGCGCGTGTGGTGGTTGGCGGTACGCTCACCTCACACAAGGGGATCAATGTGCCGAGCGCCAGTTTAAAAATTCCGGCGATCACTGAAAAAGATAAAAAAGATTTGGTTTTTGGTTTGGCACATGGTGTTGATTGGGTCGCGTTGTCGTTTGTGCGTGATCCGCGCGATGTTGAGCAATTGCGAAAATTAATTATAAAAGCAAAACCGGCGCGCGTGCCGAAAATTATCGTCAAAGTTGAAAAGCACGAAGCCGTTGATCATCTGGACAAAATTATTCACGCCGCTGATGGGATCATGATTGCACGCGGCGACCTCGGTGTTGAGTTGCCCCCAGAACAAGTTCCGTTAATTCAGAAGCGGATCATTATCAAGTGTCGCGCGGCGCAAAAACCGGTGGTGGTCGCGACACAAATGCTTGACTCAATGATTCGCAATCCGCGGCCAACGCGCGCAGAAGTTTCTGATGTGGCGCAAGCGGTTTTTGATGGCACTGATGCGGTGATGTTGTCAGGTGAGTCGGCAACGGGAAAATATCCGGTCGAAACTGTGGCAATGATGGCTCGTATTATCGATGTTGCAGAGCATCCGGGCTCAGAATTTGAGACGGTATTATGTCATGCGCCAGTTGGCGGCGCTGAAAATGAAACGATCGGACAGCTCAGCGTTTTAGCGGCGGATTTACACAACGCCGCCGCGATCATCGTGCCGCATAATTCGATCGGGCTGGTACCACTCATTTCACATTTTCGTCCGCATGCCGCAATTTTCGCACAAACTAAGTCTGACGCTGAGGGTGCGCAGCTGAATCTGCACTATAGCGTGTACCCCTTCCGTTTGCACACGCTGACCGCTGCGCATTTTGTGCGGGCGATGTTGCGCGAAGCCGAGCGTGCGGGGCTGATCGAGCGACATGATCGCGTGGTGATTTTGGAAAGCTCAAAGCGAGAACCATTTTTTTCTTTGCGTGAAGTTGCTGTTTAAATTACCCAATTTTAATTGCAACAGCAGTCATGTCATCTGATTTTGCGCGGATGTTTTCTACGGTATCCGGAAATTTCATGAGGTGTTTTCTTTCTGCTGCCACCGCTGCCTTGACGGCCGCTACCAACTTTTGTGCAATCTCGTCTGGATTCTTGCTTTGCTCAATGATTGCGATAATTTTTTGATCATCCAGCGTGTCCGTTATTCCGTCAGTGCATGCGAGCAAGATGTCGCCGGGTCTCACTTCTTCAATATGTGTGTGGGGCGAAATTTTTACTTCGCGGCCAATGCTTTGTTTGAGGCTGTTGCGGTGGTCAAAACAATCACCCAGATAGTCGTCGTCATCAAGCTCTTCTGCTGTTGTCACGGCAGCGAGTGCATACTGAATTTCGCGTTCTGTTCTTTGCTTCGGGTCAACGGGATGTGTTGCATGGGGATCAGCTGCGTCAGAGGTGAGATGGGTGATCGCTCGTGTGTGCGGGGAGTAGAGGAGTATTCGTGAATCGCCGGCACTTGCACTCACGGCAAATAACTTGTGTTCGTGCTGCCGAATGACCACTGCAGCAGCCGTTGTTTGCATCATGTCCAGTTCGTCCGTCCTGTTTTTGCTGATGCGTCGGAGCCGATCGTTTGCATGTACGATTATTTCGGAAAGGAGCGTCGCTATTTTTTCTGGCGTTGCTGATGGTGGAGCGAAGGTGATGGCATCCGCGATTGTTTCTGCGACGATGCGTGAGGCATCATGCGGTTCGTATGAGCTTGAAACACCATCACACACGCATGCAGCACGATTTTTTTGGTCGACAAAATAACCGTCCTGATTTGGGCGCATTTCTGATTTTGATTCTGACACAGCGCCAAATTCGAATGTGGGCTCTATATCGCGTTGCTCTGTCTTTTTTCCGGTAAACTCAAATTTCATGTTGGTTAGTATAGCAGAATTATGGCGGTTTGCGTGTCTTGCCTTAGGGCGTTTCGTGTGTTACACTAATGCGGCAAATTATTGTTTTTGGAGAGGTGGCCGA
>MFQD01000025.1 GCA_001782975.1 Candidatus Magasanikbacteria bacterium RIFCSPHIGHO2_02_FULL_50_9b | reverse complement strand
CGATCTTTTTGTCGTGAGACATATAAAAAAGTAATTAAATAAAACGATTGCAGTATAGCACTTGTGACGGGGGGTGCAAGGGTTGAAAAAATGAACCTCTCGTACCCGATCTAGTATCGGTGAGCACGCTCGACACCTGAGCGTCGCGAAGGTGTGAGTGCTTGATTGCCCCCTCGGGAAGAACAGAGTCGTAGAGATCCAGCAGCGCTGAAGCGGTTCATCGGGAGCACCTTAGGTTCGCCGCCAGTAGGGTCGGTTCGTGTCCGCTGTACTTTTTGGCGCGAGCAATGCCTTCTTTCGGAAATCGGAAAAGTCGGACAATTTTGACGTTCGCCATTGTTCGCCCCCGTGGATTACTATCTCAATAAAGTAAACTCATTGCCAAGGACGTGCTGTTACCCTTGCCAAAGAAACACAATCATGATAATCTTTTCGCGCACACCAACAACAGAGAGGTAAACCATGGCAATTCATTTGGTGATGGATAAGAAAAGGTACCTGCCAGTCCGTTCTCATTTGAATGAGAATCGGGCCGAAGACCCTGAATCCCAGCGTTTTCTTGATCGAGAGCATTCTCCGGGCATGAAGGCATTCTGCATTGACCTGAAGTCACCGGTCGAATGGCCACCGGAAGTGCTCGCCGCGTGCCTCGACCACTGGGAAGTGCTGATGCTTCTCGAAGAGTCGCAAGTTCCTTCCCCGCTGCCCGCAGGTGTCTATCGTGGTTGCCGTGATGCGAAATTTCCGTCCGACAAGAGGGGTGTTAGCGGGTACGTCCTCATTACCCTTCGCGGACGCGATCATGCTTCACTTCTGGCGGCTCACGAGGTGTTCAAGCGGTTTGATACGCGTGGCGATTTCTACGACGACGAGGTGGATGTCGACGCTAATCCGGAATCCGACGCTACCTGCGACGGCTAGGTATCGAAGGTTTTCATTGAGCCAGCGAGTGACCCCAACCGGTTGCTTGCTGGCCAATTTTTATATTTGACATTCGGTTTTCGTTTGGTATAATACGTGCATTACTCACTTACTCTTGGAGGTATGCAACAGCAACCGCAGCAGATCATTTTGTACACTGGACCGAAAGGCGCAGAACAGGTCGAAGTTATTATTCAAAAAGATAACGTTCGGTTGACGCTGGCGCAAATTGCGGCGTTGTTCGGCACGCAACGTCCGGCGATCACAAAACACCTCAACAACATCTTTAAAAGTGCTGAATTAAGCGAAGATTCAGTATGTTCCATTTTGGAACATACTGCCAATGATGGGAAACAGTATCAAATTAAGAGCTACAATCTTGACGCAATCATTTCTGTTGGGATGTGTTTCAATGTGTGGTGTTGCCGCTTTGTTGAATGATAAATTAAATTGTCCATCGATCACTCACAAGTCCAACCACATACCACTGACCCTGATATTCTTCGAGTACAATGTGGATTGATCGCCAATCCATGCCAACAAATTTTTCAATAAAACCGGGAAAATAAAACTCAACAACATGTGCCGTTGGATACACATCTTTTATGTTGTTTACCGCATTGCCACGCGCTACGATTGTATCGTATAAAATTTCGGGCGCGTGTTCATACTCTTGGTCAGCAAATTCATTGTCAATGAAATTTTTTAATGGCATGATCATTAATTCACCACTACCGTCGAGCGTGCCCCACGTAAACTTTACGTTTGTGTTAAAGTATTGCGTGATTTGTTTTGCAGTAAATTTTTTGTTGAGCGTTTCGTTCACCTGACCATACAATGAAAAGCGAACTCCTTTTGTTGGATGAACGAGGGCTGCAATTTGTTTGGCATCTTTCGCGAATAATGCATGCGCCGCTTCTGCCGCACGCTTAATCACTTGATCTTTTGTTGATATTGTTGGTGCGTATGCAAACACAACCTGTTTTATTTCGGGAAATTGCAATACTGTTTTTTCAACGAGCGGATGTATGATCGCTCTGCTCACCGATACGCCTGCCCATCCATCGAGATCAATATCCAGAAGAACATACGCAATCTCTTTTTCAATTTTTAGATATGCAACCGATGATTTCATTGATCCACCAATTGGAGAAATTTCTTGTGCAGCAGCTTGTGCACTTGCCTTTATCGGATCTTCAGTTGGTTTAATTTCGATTTCTTTTTTTATGAACTTGGTTGTTTTTAATGGATTTTCTCCACCCTGTTGAGCAAAATTGGTCATCTGCTCTATATACAGAACTTTATTTTCTGGAATAAGAATGTTAACGGTAGTTTTTTGAGGAATTATTTGCGCAAGCTTACTTTGCTGCTTTTTGAAATAAGAAAATCCGCCCCCGATAATTACTCCGATAACTACTACCGCAGCAACGGCCTTTATAATAATTGACATATGGATTGTTAATGAATCGTTAACAACGACCTTACCACGGATTTAATAAAAAGTCAATCACATGGTATCATAAATTATGAAAAATATTTTTATAAGGATAGCAGCAATCGCCGTATTGTTTGTCGGCGCTGGGTGTACACCAGAGTCACCGCCCGCACCAATTTCACAAGAAATTGTGTACACCAATACCAAACTTGGATTTACCGTGATCATGCCGCCAAAATGGAAAGATTTTACGGTGAGCCAGCGTCAGATTGATTGGGGAACTTTTAAAACAAATTCTGTTGATATTGGGTTGCCCGGTATTGAGTCGCTCTTCAATATTTCGGTCATGACCGTACAAGAGTGGAAACAATTGCAAGCTGAAAATTTAGCGAATAATATTGGTGTATTGGCGCAAAATGATACGGTGGTAGTGAGTGGCGCATCAGCACAATCGGTCTCGTCGGAGTATGTGGAGCGATTTGCAGAGATTGGTGGGATACTGAAAACAGTGAAGATTGTAGAGTAATTGTAAATAGCATTACGGTGAATTACTCTCAAAAAATCGTGATTTTAACTGCGATTTAATGCTGCGGTGGCCAACGGGAATCTCTCGTCGCTACGCTCCTCGCCCGGGGCAGAGCAAAAGTTTCACAGGAACTTTTGCTAACGCTCGGCTAAAGCCTCGCTTCTGCCCGTTCAATTCCCGTTTTCGACCAACAACATAAAAAATACCCGCCTCTAGGGCGGGAATTTTTTATGGGGTTCTGCGGTTCCTGAACACCGAATTGCACTCGCTCTATTTCTCGGTGAAGTTATTGAACCAGACCGATGCACTTCAGAATTTCGTTTCGCACTCACTTGATCTATGACTATCCACAGTTGTGCGGCAAAAGTAGGGTTAGAGGATTACCGAATACAACGCTGATCCGACGTTAAGCCCTTCGGGCGGAGCGCCACAGAGCGCACGACACGCGTCGGCAGGCATGCCGAGTATTTCCATTAGAAATATTCATCGTTGCTTCTGACGACCTGGTCGAGCATTGGTTGATTCGCTTTCCCTGTGCATACTTGCGCGATTGTAATGGAGTTTTCACGAAGTTGTCAAATCTGAATGGGATAAGGACCAAGCGAGCGGTCGTGGTTGTTGACGTCGCAGCGACCTGTGCGGGTCGAGCAGTGAGTGATCAGCCCATGCGACATCAATGTCGGATCGGTTGTGAGCCAACCGCTGCAGCTTCGGCAACCCATCGCCAGCTCTTGAGAACTCCGCGCGGTGTGAATCGATCTGAACCCAACAGTGCCTCGGAATCGTCTCGCAGCAGCTGGAGCACTTCTGACGTGCGCAACTGTAGCACTTCATGGAACCGAATTTGCACCGCCCGGGTCGCGGGATCAGCGCGCTCGAGTTCTGAAGCAAGGTAAGCATTAGCGAATGGCCAAAGGTCATCCGACTTCAGCCCGGGGATGTCCACTGGTGCCCCGAGGCGCTGCCACAGCGCGCGGTAATCGTCGCGCAGCTTGTCATCATTTCCAAGGTTGGTCTCGGTGTTCCATGCCAGAAGCGCGGCAATCGGCGCGCCCTCAAGTGCCTTGTCAACCAGAAACCGCACATCGGTCAAGAACCGCGCGCGGCGTGTTGCAGGAAAAACGTTCGGTCGCCATAGCTCCTCAAGCTGATCGATAAACACGTACCAAGTATCAATCAGATCCGCAGATCGAGCGAGTGTAAGGAGATCGGCGACAGCTCCAATTGCTTGGCCTTCATCTCGCAATGTGCCTGCAAGTCCAACACGTGCACGTTCCATTGGTGAGGTATACGATCGCCTTATCCATCGTTCCAAAATCCCCGTAAGTTCGAGACGCCTTCCAGTAGCACTCTGACGAATCATTGACAGTGGCACCTTGAGTACACTTGCGTCTGGCAAACCATCCACTACCGCCGACACTGGGCCGTTCGATAGGTTGTCAACGACACCCGCTAGTAGCGGCGTTGCGGATCTCGAACCGGCAGGCGGCGTGGGCAAGCACTCCAAGAGGTGACTTGAAAGTAACAATCGACCCATTCCGCGCTCATGCAATGTAACGCGCAAAACCGGCGTTCGTGAATCCCGAAGTCCATCATGCAAATACTGCAACAGATGCGTCTTTCCGACGCCAAGCGACCCGCGAATCGCCAACGGCCGAATTGGACTTAGCCGGGTGGTCAACTTAGAGTCGGCCTTCCGTGTCGATGCAGTTTCAACGTGCGCCAGCCAGCGATTGATATCCCCAACCTGCGGGCTCATGTGCCCTGTGTACGTCACTCGCGCATTAACGCCTGTTACCGGGAACGGATTTTCATTGAATCCGACTCGAGAAAATTTGTTGATGTCCAAATCTTGAACGTCAGAACGGGGCTGCCCAAGCCGAAATCCAGCCATTAGGTCACCTCTGGCCGAGCGACCATGTCCCTGTATCCATCGACCGTTTCGACGTCAACACTGGTTTGGCGCCAACCGTCGAAAAAAAACTCCCCAAACTCGACCCTTAGCCCTGTCGATGATCCGCCCCTCCTAAACTCTAGTCCCTCGAATACGCCGGCTCCAACAAGCCGAGGCCATGCTTTGACGACACGAGGCGGTGCTACGTGCAGCTCTTTTAGCATGATGTCAATCAAGAATTGATACATGGTAACTGCCCGCGTCTCCGGCCGACGCCGAATGTGCGCCAAAACAGCCGCTCGAACCTGGCCGTAGGTCGGGCGGGCGGCGCCGTCGTACCACATGTCGTCAAACTTGGCTACTTGGCCGAAGTACGCAGCTAGTCCGCGCACACAAGACCGTGCTTCGCGTCCGACCTCATCTGTTGATGGATTGGCAACTATGGTCGCAAATGGGCCATACGGGAGGAACAGGTACGCAAGACCATAAAGGTCGTTGGCGATCCATCGCTCGATTAGCTCTGTTGTCCTGCGAGCGGGCGTCA
>MFQD01000024.1 GCA_001782975.1 Candidatus Magasanikbacteria bacterium RIFCSPHIGHO2_02_FULL_50_9b | reverse complement strand
GTCAGAAACACGCGATGGTGTTGCGGGCGCTGCGCTTGTCGCAATTGATACGGCGAAAAAGGCGTTAAAGCAAGTAGGACAAACAACCGTTCGTGCAGCGCGAGCAGCGCGTGCCGTTGCAGACAAACCGGAAGTGCAGGCTGCAAACACAATTGCGGTGGTGCCAACAACAGCTGCAGTTGCTGCCGCATCAGTTGGCAGTGCGGTGCAAGGTTCTCAAGTACTTATATATTTCAAATTTTTGTTCACGCAACCACTCACCCTGCTGATGCGTCGTCGGAAAAAAGGATGGGGAGTGGTATACAATGCGATAACAAAAATGCCACTTGATCTTGCGGTCGTTCGGCTGATTGATGCGAAGCAGGGTCGCGTCGTACAATCGCGCGTAACGGATCGGCTCGGGCGCTACCAATTTTTTGCGCAGCCCGGCGAATATACCGTCGAGATGACCAAGCCGGAATTCATTTTTCCAACCGTATATATGAAGGGCAAAACCGAAGATGGCAAATATGCTGATTTGTACACGGGTGGCGCGCTTCCATTAACAGAGCCGTCAGCGATTCAGAACAACATGCCTGCAGATCCGGTTGGTTCAGTTTTGCCGCTTGCAAGCGTGCTGAAGGATGCAGCGAAGAAACATATTGCGGCCATCGCCAGTTTGGGTGGCGTGATTTTGACCACGGTTTCATTTGTTGTGACACCGACACCACTTGTTGGCGCGTTTTTGGTTGGCCACATCGGCAGCCTGTTTCTGTTTCGCCGACTTGCACAACACGGGAAACCGCACAGTTGGGGCGTGATCTATGATGCAAAATCGCATGCGCCAATTGAAAAAGCCGTGGTTCGTATTTTTGACATGCAGTACAACAAGCTGCTTGAAACACAAGTCACTGATTCAAAAGGCCGCTACGCGTTTCTTGTTGGGAAGAACACATACTACGTCATGGTTGAGCATGCGGGGCATGAAAAATTAACGTCACAACCCATTCAGGTGACTGATGAGACCGAATCTGGTGTCGTGGCAACGGATTTATTACTTGTTGTTGAGCAACAAACAGTCGAAACCACGGCGTCCGCACAGCAGCAGCCTGCGGTTTCAAGTGAAACTAAGGCGGCGTCAGTTGCAGACCCGCAATATGTTGCAAAACAATTGGTGCCAAGCGTAGAAAAACCAGTTGGTGTTGCTGCAACGCTGCTGACACCAGTCGCAGCGGCAACGGCGAATCAAAGCAGCGCACCGACAGCAGTTGCGCTCGCAATTCCAGCGCCACAGGAAATGGTTTCATTTAAAAAAGTTGATGGATTGACAGCTGGCGTCATGCAATTTGCAAAAACAGAGCAACACCCGCTCGAGCAATCGTCAAAATTATTGTCTCCGGTCACATTCGGTGCGCGAAATTTGATCATTACTGGCTTGCCACGCGAAGTTGATGAGCTGCATGAAATTGTGACCGATGGAAATCTGCTCGTTGGCGCGAAAAAATAATTTTCGAGCTCTTGACAAAATTTTTAGCTAGTTATTCACAGTTTTTTAAATTGACAAAATGTGTTTTTTGTGATACAATATTTCTGTAATTCACATTCTAACCCTTCGTCTCTCAGGTTGGGTTAAGAAAATTTTTATGTCGTTCATTTCAAAATGGTGCAAACACATGTGCACCGTGCCAGCACGAGTTTATTTCGTGGCGGCAGTATTCGCGCTTTCAACCGTGTATGTGTCACAAGAGGTTGGAATGGCATCAGCGCAAATGGCGCCGCCGCCAGACGGTGGAAGCATGATGGGCCCTCCGCCAGGGGGTTCAATGATGAGTCCTCCTCCGGGTGGATCAATGGGCGGCAGCCAGCAAGGTCAGTTCGGCGGCTCACAAATGGGCGGCCAGTTCGGCGGTTCACAAGGTAACCAAATGGGTTCGCAGATGGGCGGTCAATTTGGTAGCAAAGACCAGATGGGCGGCCAGCAGGGTAACTTTGGTCCACAGATGGGCGGTCAATTTGGTGGTTCACAAGGTAACCAAATGATGGGCGGAAAAGAAGGTGGCTTCGGCGGTCCAATGGGCGGCCAAGGTCAACAAGGTAACTTTGGTCCACAGATGGGTGACCAGCAAGGCAACATGGGTGGAAACAAAATGATGGGTCCACAAAAGGGCGGTCAATTTGGTAGCAAAGACCAGATGGGCGGTCAGCAGGGCAACTTTGGTCCACAGATGGGTGGAAAAGAAGGTGGCTTCGGCGGTCCAATGGGCGGCCAAGGTCAGCAAGGCAACATGGGTGGTCAACAAGGACAGGGTCAGCAAGGACAACAGGGCCAAGGAAACCAAGGTTTTGGCGGTGAAGGTGACGAGGGCATGGATGATGAGCAGCAGGCAAAAATGGATGCTCAGCGCCAAGCTCAAATGGAAAAGCAATTTGCACAGACCAAGAAGCAGTTTGGTCAAATGGGTAAAATGCTCCAGATGGTTGAAAAGCGAATTGCAGCAGTCCGCAAAAGCGGTGCTGAAGCGCCATCAGATCTTACAGAAGCTGTAAGCGGTGCAAAAACTGCACTCGCAACAGTTCTTGCGGCCAAGTCATTTGAAGATGATGGCGTACAAGAAGCAATGGAACAACTTCAAGAATCAGGCGAAGTCATGCGCGAAGGCATGGAAAAGCTTGAAATGTTAGCTCGACTTCCGCAGATGTTTAAGCAAGCAGCTGCAGAAATCAAGAAACTCGATGCGTCACTTGCGCGCACGACAAAGTCAGCAGCTCGCCTGAAGATCGATGTTTCAGAGCAGTTGACCGAGTTCGGCACAGCAGTTGCAAAGATTCGCGCAGGCTACACCGCAGCGCAGGAATCGGCAAAGAGTGGCGATCCACAAGCTGCAGCAGAAACATTAAAAGCTGAAGTTTGGGATGCAATGCAAGATGTATATCAATATCCTTCAATCATTGAAGCGCTCGCGAATGTTCGCAAATACACAACAACCTTTGAGAAGTTCGTTGTGAAGGCTGCGAAAAATAAGCGTGTGGCAGCAGACAGTGAAGCAGCAGCAGCACTTGAGGAAATGCGATCGAAGGTCGCAGAACTTAAGTCAGTTAAGCAGGCGGATCCAGACGAGCTTCGTGAGCTTGTAGACGAGATTTTTAGTCTCCAGTCGCAGGTTCAGGATGCCATGAGTTCTGGTCAGTCCTCAGTCCCACAGTTACAGGGTGGCAACCAACAAAATTTTGACTTCTCGGCCTTCGGCCAGTTTGGCGGTTCACAAGGGCAGCAATAAGCTCCCGCCGTTCAAACAACATTCAGAGAAGCGCACCCGAAAAAAATCCCCGTGCTCAGCGCGGGGATTTTTTAATCAGCGTATATATGCAGACAACGACGAGCGCGCCGACGAGCGCGTACAATTGATCAAACATGGTGTCGTTGAGGGAAAGCTGGTGCTGTGTCAGCAGTAATTGATCAGACAAAAATTCGTACCACTCCCATACAACGGCTGCACATGCGGTTGTTGAAATCGCAATGATGGATCGGTGGGTGAGTGGCGCGTGCCGCCACCATGGCGCTGCAAATTGGTGCGCGCACAAAATGGTCATTGTCGCGATCGCAACGCCGCCGCTGAAATGCATCACATCATCAAACCATTCGGTTGATGTGTATAATTGTTGCGCGATTGGCGTTCGATCAATTGCAAATACGACAAGCGGCGGCCAAACAGTGGAGAAAAATTTTTTCATTTTTGTGGTATAATTAAATTAATGAGCTCGAATTTTGTGTTTGATAATTTACCAGAGCAATTATTGCATCCGCCGCGGCATGCGTGGGATGGCCCGCAACCCGGACTCAGCGCACAATCTGATGAAACGCGACGCTATTATTTTTCTGAAAAAAATGGCGCGCTGGAATCCATTGTACAGTATACTGCCGATGGATTTCCAGAGGTTCGTGTCCGGTATCGAAGCGGATTGCACGAATCGTCTTCGTTGCCGAGTGCGTTTGAAGTTGAAGTGTGGCGCGATGGATCATATGCGTCAGCAGGGTTGGTGCAAAAAGACGGGCGCGTGGTGTACACACATTCATTGCCGCGCGTGATGATTGATGACCGCGGCGCTGATGCGAGCATTCCGCTTGATGATCCTGAAATTTTTATCACTCCATCAGGGATTGTGGTGAGGGTCGTGTCGCACGGCTCTTTGTTTTCAAATCCGCGCGCACAATATGTCGGGCGCGTGAAGAATTTTTCGCCCGCGCGACCATACACCGTGCGAACTGTGGCAGGCGAGCATGAGCTTGAAATTCATCGCAGCGATGTGGTGTTTAATCCTCACGGATTTGTGTTTGAGTTTAAAGCAAATGGGCTGGCAGCAATAGGCGAGCTCGTGATTCCGGAGTGTGACTACATGCGACCTGACGATGAGAGCACGAAAAAAATTGATCACGATTTATTCACCTTACACTATCACGACCGAGACGGTGCGAGCGTCGAAATTCGAGATCCCTCAATCGCAGAGATGCTTGATGGTGCACCACACTCAGTTGTTGGGCGACACACGTTTTTGCATCAATCAGTTCCAGAAATGGTTGATGTGCATGGCGGCGACGCGGCAGAGCGAGCGTTGCGTGCTATTGAGCGCAGCGCGTTTGAGCTCGGACTGATTTTTTTTGCACTCAAAAATGAACAGCGCCCGGCGTTTCGCACCGTTTTTTTAAAAGCGCATCACGCGCTTGAAGATGCGCTTTGGAAGCGCGTTGCGGAATTTGAACGTGTCGTTGGCGCGGATCGTCACACCGTCGTGAATCCACAGCAGATTCGCGCATGGGTTGAGCTTGCGGCGCAGCATCCGCATGAGGCGCTGCTGGAACTCAAGCGATCAGCAACACCGTGCTATGCAACCGCGACTTGATACATTGTCCAATGATTTTTTGGATCATCTTGAAATTGAAAAAAATCGATCATTGCTCACGCGCCGCAATTATGAACTCTATTTGCGTCGCTTTATCGGATTTATGCGCACAACGCGCAAGACGGTGAGTCCGGCAAACGTGACATATGATGCGGTGCGCGCGTATCGTTTGTGGCTGCATCGGTTTGTTGATGCACAAGGTCAGCCGTTGTCGCCTGCAACGCAGAATTATCATCTGATCGCGATTCGATCATTTTTAAAATATTTGGCAAAGCGGGAAATTGCTTCGCTCGCTGCAGAGCGCGTTGAATTGGGAAAAATGCCGGATCGGCATGTTTCGTTTTTGACTGGCGAAGAACTGCGGCGTTTTTTGGATGCGCCGTTGCAATTTGGTCACGATGAACTACTTGGGATGCGCGATAAAGCGATTCTCGAGCTGCTGTTTTCAACTGGACTGCGCGTTTCGGAATTGGTGTCGCTCAAGCGCGACGACGTTGAGCTGGTGCGTGGTGAAATTGGTGTGATTGGGAAAGGGCGCAAGCGGCGCGTGGTGTTTGTTTCGCCAGATTCACGCGAGTGGATTAAAAAATATGTGAAGTCTCGTCGCGACATGAGCCCGTTTTTGTTTGCGAATCACGATCGTGCTGCCGAAACGCGCGAGAAACGAAAGGCGCA
>MFQD01000023.1:4642-5808 GCA_001782975.1 Candidatus Magasanikbacteria bacterium RIFCSPHIGHO2_02_FULL_50_9b | reverse complement strand
AAGTTGAGCTTCACATTCCGTTGGAGGCATACACGAATGCGCTTTTTGACCCAACAGCTCTTGAACGAGAGCTTACGCAGTTGCGTGGTTTCGTAGCTGATACGCGGAGAAAACCAGACGAAGGAACGTTGTTACGCATTGCAGAACTTCAGGGTGCGCGTGATATCGTACCGACCATTCGCAGCTACATCGACCCCGTGGCGACGGGTGTGCAGTACGCACTGATGACCAAGGTAGGTGATCACTATCCGTTGCTTAATTTTTTGCGCGACTACGCCGTCATAAAAAATACACGGTTTGTTTTGTCAACGCGCATGGTCGATCGATTTTCGGCACGGTTTATGCGCATCGGGAAGCGCAGCACGCCACAAGAATTTGAAAATGCGTTTTTAAATTGCATCGGGGAATATGTGCTCGTTGGTCTGGGGGTCATTGAGCCGGATTTGTTTAAGCTGTATCGCGCAGACATTGTTGAGCGTATGCACAGTGGTGGCGCACCAACCGGCGTGTCAGAGCGAGCCGTTGCAGATGCTCAGAATCCAAAAAAGAAAGTGTTTTTTTAGCGTTGGGGCGTGACGGGGAAACCAGCAACCGCGGCAACGGATGCAGCGGTCAGCGATTTTGTGACGAAAATTGTTCGTGCGCAGAGGCAACGCCTACTTACCAATCTCAATTTCGGAGATCTATTTGAGCAAATGAAAGATAATATTTTTGATGAAAATGTGCGGCGCATGTCAGACGAAGAAGCGCGTAATGGCGTTCGTGACACCTTTGATGAATTTTTTTCTCGCCCCGAAGTTGAGAGCGAATTAATTGTACTCGCGCGCACTGTGTGGAATCCGGTGAAGAGAATTTGACAGCACTCTGTGCAGTCGGTATGATCACCACATCATTTAATAACAGAAAAACTGTATGGGGGAACAGAAACAAGTGTTTACGACCGAGGAGTCAACGGAATTGTTGCAGTACATCGCAACAAATATGGTGACAAAGGCTGATTTGGATGAATCGGAAAAGCGAGTTAAAAGCGAGTTGCGACGGGAATTACGTAAGGATATTAATGCTGGGTTACAGCGGGTCATGGACTACACTGATAAGCGTGTGACCCAAGCAGAAGGGAAAATTATTAGGTTGGTTCGAAAAGAAGATGAAAAAGTTGACAAGCA
>MFQD01000023.1:0-4618 GCA_001782975.1 Candidatus Magasanikbacteria bacterium RIFCSPHIGHO2_02_FULL_50_9b | reverse complement strand
AGCGATCAGTCACGAAGAATCGCATCGACTGTTGGAGCTTGGCCCATTTCCGAAATTAAAAATTGCGTAGAAAAATAGATGCGTGGTCAGTTTTATTTCTCAATCACTTTGTCCACCAGTCCGTATGCCACGGCTTCGCTCGAAGTCATAAAGTAGTCGCGATCTGTGTCGCGCTCAATTTTGTCATGCGGTTGTCCGGTGCAAGTCGCCAAAATTTTGTTGAGCGTTTCTTTCATTTGCAAAATTCGTTCCGCTCGAATTTTAATGTCAGACGCCTGACCCTCTGCGCCGCCAAGCACCTGATGGATCATCACTTCCGAATTTGGCAACACGAATCGTTTGCCGCGTGCGCCGGCTGATAGCAACACTGCACCCATTGATGCAGCCATACCAACGCAAATGGTCGACACGTCGGCAGTGATGTAATTCATCGTGTCGAAAATGGCGAGTCCGGACGTGACCGATCCACCCGGCGAATTGATGTACAGTTTGATATCTTTTGTTTTGTCCTGACTTTCCAAAAACAGCAGTTGCGCGATCACTGAATTCGCCACATCATCGTCAATTGGCGTGCCTAAAAAAACAATGCGGTCTTTGAGCAAACGGGAATAGATGTCATATGCGCGTTCGCCGTGCGCGGATTTTTCAATGACTGTTGGGATGAGAAATGAAGACATATAGACGAAGATAAAAAGAGTGTAGCGAATAATGAGCGAATAGGCAATACCAGTCTGTCGAAAGCTCGTCTCGGAGGCGAGCGAGCTTGGTGTTTTGTGCGAAGCACAAAACGAGCGAGCCGAGAGACAGCGCGCTTTGCCGCAGGAGCAAAGCGACGCGTGAGCTTGAGACAGACTGGTAGTGCCTATCCACCCACTATCTGCCATTCTCCTTTAATATTTTCAAGATGCCCTTTCACTGAAAACCCTGCAGCCTTTTTGTGTCCGCCGCCACCAAACGCCCCGGCAATTGCTGCCACATCAACATCATCGTGTGTGGTGCGCAGCGATCCCTTAACCATGCCGTCCTGTGTTTCCTTCAACACGAGCGCGATTTTTGTTTCGCCAATTGAATTTAAAAAATTCGACACACCTTCGACGTCATTGTCTGTCACTTTGAATCCAGTCATGTCCGCGCGCGTCAACACCGTGTACGCAAGATCCAAGTCTTTATTGATTTGCAGCCGCGACAACGCGATGCCCCAGAGTCGCAGTGCGTCCGCGGATTTATTTCGATAGGTGTAATTTAAAATAGCCGTGTAATTGCCGCCCGCGCGCACGAGCTCAGCACCGGCGCGCAGTGCAGATTCCGACGTCGCTGGATTGCTGAAATTACCCGTGTCAGTCATGAGGCCGGTTAACAGTGCCGTCGCGATCGGTGCGTTGATCACCTGACCCACATAAGAAAAATAATGAAACAAGACTTCCGTCGTTGACGCTGCATCAAGTTGCAAAAAATTGAAATCACCAAACCGCGTATTGGTGAAGTGGTGATCGAAATTAATGATGGTCGGTCGCACCGCGAGTGAGTTAATACAATCTTGCGCGCCGGCAAACACCGGATCACCTGCGTCAAAAATGCACACCGTGTCAAATTGGCGCTCTGTCCATACCGCCGGATTTGAGTGCAGCTCGTCCGCATGCGGCAAAAACGCGAGCGCCGTACTCACCCCTGTTTTGCACCACAACGTCGTATCAACACCAGTTGCGCGCAAATATCCGACAAACGCCGAGGCGGCTCCCAAGGTGTCGCCATCCGGATTTTTGTGTGGTACGACAACAACGCGCGCCGAGCGGTGCGTCAAGTGCGCGTGGATTTGTCGGGCAAGTTCCAGCATAGGACCATCAGAGGCAATAGAGAATCATACCCCATCCGCACAATCTTGACAAGGTGTGCTATTTGACGGAAACCAAAAAATAGCTTAGTATTGGCATTACTTATTATCTCCTCCCATGAACGTTTCCGAGCTTTCGCGCCGACTGCGCGTCAACATTAAAGAACTGTACGAAGTGCTGCCAAATTATGGCTATGATATTGGGCGTCGTGCAGTGAAAGTTGATGACAAAATCGCTGAAAGCATTATTCGTGAATGGCGCCGCATGTATGCAGACTGGAAAGACAAACAGCGCCGTGCCAAGGAGCAGCAGCGCATCGCCGAAAAAGAAGCGCGCAAAGCAGAAGGGAAAACAGCGACCCTTCCGGCAGTCGTGACCGTTCGTGATTTTGCCGCTGCACTTGGACTTCCCGTCACCACAATTATTTCCGAGTTAATGAAGAACGGTATTTTGGCGTCGCTCAATGAACGCATTGATTTTGAAACCGCAACCGTCATCGCCGAAGATCTCGGATTCGCCGTGCAGCTCGAAGCAGGTGCCGCGCCTGAGGCAGAACTTTCCACATCACAAGTTACTGAAATGAAACAACAGCTTGACAGCGAGTTACAAGAAAATCTTGTCGCGCGCGCGCCAGTCATTGTGGTCATGGGTCACGTTGATCACGGCAAAACAAAATTGCTCGACACCATTCGCACCACCGACGTTGTTGCATCAGAATCAGGCGGCATCACGCAGCACATCGGCGCGTATCAAGTCATTAAAAATAATCGTCCGATCACGTTCATTGACACACCGGGACACGAAGCGTTCACGGTCATGCGCTCACGCGGCGCGCGCATTGCAGACATTGCAATTTTGGTTGTTGCGGCTGATGACGGCGTGATGCCGCAAACAGTTGAGGCAATTAAAATTATTCAGGCAGCGAAAATTCCAATGGTTGTCGCGCTCAACAAGATGGATAAGGAAGGCGTCAACATTGACAAGGCAAAAACAGAACTTTCAAATCAAAATGTTTTGATCGAAGAATGGGGCGGTTCGATTCCGCTCGTTCCCATTTCGGCAAAATCTGGCATGGGTGTTGACAAACTCCTTGAAACGTTGTTGCTCGTTGCTGATGTTGAGGCTGACAAAATTCGCGCCAACCCACTCCGTCCGGCAATTGGCACGATCATTGAATCACATGTTGACAAAGGTGAAGGGCCAGTCGCCACACTGCTCGTGCAAGGCGGGACACTCCACAAAAACGATCCGCTCGCCGTGAACTCCGAAATCTACGGCACGGTCCGCGCGATGAAAGATCACCGCGGCGCATTTGTCGAAGCGGCGCCACCATCAACGCCAGTCAAAATTCTCGGGTTTAAATATGCGCCAGAAGTTGGTGACATTTTCGACGTATCAAAAGCCGCAGAAGCGACAAAGGTGAAAAAGACACGCACGTCTGGCATTGTTGCCGCACCGGTGACCCAGCAGCAAGCCGCCGAAGAAGGCGAAGAAACCACAGACAAGAAAATTTGGTTTAATGTGTTTGTGAAAGCTGACGTGCTTGGTTCGCTCGAAGCAATCATCCAAACACTTGAAAAATATCAGACCGATGAGGTGGGTGCGAAAATTATCGGCAAGGGCTTGGGTAACTTCACGGAAGCAGACATTCAGCGCGCGGAAAGTTCGAATGCCGTGATTCTTGGTTTTCATGTGGTGCCGATGCCGAACGTCCAGATTCTCGCAAACAACAAACACGTTGAGATTCACTTGTTCAAAGTGATTTACGATCTGTTTCATCTGGTTGAACAGCGCCTCAATGATTTGGTGCCAGCAGAAATTATTGTAACCGAGCACGGCACCTTTAAAACACTCGCCATTTTTCGTACTGACAAAAAAGCGCAGGTTGTTGGGGGGCGCGTTGATCAAGGAAAAATTCCAAACGGATCGCTTGCGCGCGTGTACCGCAATCGCGAATATGTTGCGGATGGCAAAATTGTTGGCACACAATTGGGTAAAGTTGATGTCAAGGAAATTCCAGCAGGCCACGAGTGTGGCATTAAGTTTGAAGGCAAAGCACCGCTTGAAGTTGGTGACGTGCTCGAAGCGTACAGCCGCGAAGAACGAAAGAAAAAAGCAACGTTCGGCACCTGATGGTGTCGGCGCGTTTGACGCCATGCGTCGCTCTGTTTTATCATGGGGAGCACATTCACTAATTATTTTTTATGGCACTTGAAATTACAGACGCAAATTTTGAATCAGAAGTTTTGAAAAGTGAAACGCCGGTGTTCATTGATTTTTGGGCACCGTGGTGCGGACCGTGTCGGATGATGGGGCCGGTGATCGAGAATTTGGCACATGAAATGGAAGGGAAGGGTGTAAAAATTGGAAAAATGAACGTTGATGAAAATACCGAGACGTCAAATCAATTCGGAATTATGTCGATTCCGACATTCATTGTTTTTAAAAATGGGAAGCCAGCTGCACAAAGCGCCGGTGTACAAACACTCGATCAATTAAAGGGAATGATTGCTGGTGTTTGACAACCGAGGAGCGGTCGCATAGTATTGCGCTACGTTGCCTGACAAACTCGGCAACAGAACAAGGAGTTGGCAATGGGTCAGCACCAACGAATTTCATTGGCGGATTTCACCATGAGGCTGGACGCATCGGTCGGATGTCTCAGCCGGCAAGCCGCGCGCGTTTGGGGAGATACTCGTGCGCCTGACATTGTCGTTGAAGTTGGCACGGGAATGGAGTCGTGCTTGGCGAGCAAGTGCGTTGACGGGACAGAGCTTCACAAATTG
>MFQD01000022.1 GCA_001782975.1 Candidatus Magasanikbacteria bacterium RIFCSPHIGHO2_02_FULL_50_9b | reverse complement strand
TTATCTGCTATGCAGTGCATCCTTCCGGCATCGGGGTTTCTGTGCCTAGATGGGCGTTGGGCGCGTAAAATTCATCGATCGCATTCCGTATCTCGCAGATGTCCGCTCCTTCCTCGTGCATCTCCCGGGCTTTCCGGCCGATATCAAGGCAGACCGAGCATGTTATTCCATGTTTGTCGAAACTGCCGTCATCCCGCCAGAAGCAATGGCGGGAATGCAAATGCCCTTCGTATCGGCATCCGCAATAGCATGGTATCTGCTCGAGCAGCGCCGCACCTTCCGGCGTCTTCGCCCATTCGTATATTTCGCGCGTTTCACCAGTTACATAATCAGGTATCTGCCCGGCTGCTGCGGTTTCTGAAGACAGGAAAAAATATGCTACGATAACTACAAACGCCAACACGACCACGATGCCGATTATTTTTTCGTTTCCCATGATTACACCAGAGAAATCCTACGTGATGAATTCGAAAACATAAAAAGCCAGGATAGCTGCAAGACCGCCCAGCGTGCTATACCATGCGACATCTTCGCTGCTGTATTTTGAGATGGGATTCTTTCCCCCAAGCAGAAACCCGCCTATTACGAAAGCAAGTGCCACGATCACTGCCTTGCCTATCCAGTGGTGGCTGAATGTTGCTATTAGAAAATCCTTAAATGGCGCGAATAGTTCTGCTACAACAACCATGATAGCAAGCAACCATGCAGCCACTGCAGCGCCCAGATAGTGGTTGAATTTCATGCCTGCATCCCCGCTCCGATTTTTACTATCCTGCCCATTATCCCTATCGCTATTGTTAATATTATGAGTAAAATCCACCATTTCCTGCTTTTATCGGGCTGGTTGGTTACCACCAGTGCTGCAGCAACGGTCGTAATGACCGGAAGCAGCAACCCCCAGTGCTCTTTTGTTTCCATTATTATGTCATGCGCCCATACCCAGGAGCCTGCCTTGATAAGCGTTTTCGTTGCAGGATAAAAATTCAGGTATAATATGCCAGCCGGAAGGATCTGGAGCCAGGATACTGCTGCAGTTGCTATTGCCAATGGCTTGAGCCAGCTGACTTTTTTCATGAGATAAAGGAGTATTACTATGGAAAGCGGAATAAGGGCAACGCCCAGGAGGATATGCAGAAACAATGCCGGATCCCGCGCCAATATCACGTCTGCCATGGGATGCATACACCTATCACCTTTATAATATTGTGTGAAAGAAAACTCACGCAAATAGGATGATTATGGAAATTCTGAAAACGGAGATCCTGGTGGTGGGAGCGGGTGGCGCAGGGTTGCGTGCCGCGATCGAAGCCAGCGACCACGGCGCGCAGGTGGCCGTCCTGTCCAAGAGCGTGCTGGGCAAGGCGCATACCGTAATGGCGGAAGGAGGAATTGCAGCAGCCCTGGGAAATGCTGACCCCAAAGATAACTGGAAGGTGCATTTTAGGGACACCATGGTCGAAGGCCAGATGATTGCTGACTGGGATATGGTTAGCGCACTCGTGCAGGAAGTTCCGGAAAGGATAAAAGAGTTGGAGGCGTGGGGAGCACTTTTTGACCGCGATGAAAATGGGAAAATCGCGCAGCGCGCATTTGGGGCGCATACGTATAAACGAACGTGCTATGTTGGCGACCGCATTGGTTTGGAAATTCTGCATACTCTTGAAGACCAGGTAATCGCCAGGAATATCGAGGTCCGGGATGAGGCAATCGCAACCAAAATCATCGGTAGTAATGATAAAAATAATAATAAAAATAAAAATAGAATTGCTGGCGTAATATGTGTTGATCTAAAGCGTGGTGAAGTTTTTGCAATCCAGGCAAAGGCAATCATACTGGCAACCGGGGGCGCAGGGAGATTGTATAAGATAACATCCAATTCCTGGGAAACAGCCGGCTATGGATATGCGCTTGCTTTTGATGCCGGTGCACAACTGCAGGATATGGAGATGATACAATTCCACCCGACCGGCATGGTTTATCCGCAAAGCGCTGCCGGCCTGCTGGTTACCGAGGCAGTTCGTGGCGAAGGCGGCATCCTGCTGAACAGCAAAGGCGAGCGGTTCATGGAAAAATACGACAAGAAAAGGATGGAATTAAGCGCGCGCGATATTGTTGCAAGGGCGGTTTATAACGAGATAAAGGAAGGGAGGGGAACAGCACATGGCGGAGCCTGGCTGGACATAACGCACAAAGGCGCCAATTATATAATTAAAAAACTGCCTTCGATGTATGACCAGTTCAATACTTTTGCGCATGTTGATATAAAAAAAGAAAAAATGGAAGTTGCGCCTACCGCACACTATACCATGGGCGGTGTTAAAACGAATATTAATTGTGAAACATCTGTTGCAGGGTTGTTTGTTGCAGGCGAAGCCGCAACCGGAGTCCATGGCGCTAACCGCCTGGGAGGCAATTCGCTTGCGGATATCCTGGTTTTTGGAAGGAGGGCTGGCATTAATGCCGCAAAATATTCATCGAAAACAGAATATGCTGAAATGGATAAGGATGAAATAAGCGAAGAGCTGAAAAGGATGGATGCGCCATTTAAAAGCAATGGCGTGCATCCGTCCGAAATAAAGAAGGCAGCGCAGAAAATAATGTGGGAACATGCAGGCATCATGAAGACTGAACATGGCTTAAGGCAGGCGCTGGAAGGTATTGAAAAACTGAAAACAATGAAGGCGCATGCCGATGGATCGCTGCAATACAACCTGACGTGGGTTGAGGCTATCCAGGCAGCCGGCATGCTTTTGGTATGCGAGGCTATCGTAAGAAGCGCCCTGGAAAGAAAAGAAAGCAGGGGCGCGCATTATCGCTCTGATTTCCCAAAACAGGATGACAAAAGCTGGATGGTAAACATAATCTGCAGGAACATGAAGGGAAAAATGAAACTGGAAAAAAAGCCTGTTCCGCAGATGCCCGAGGAATTGAAGAGGCTGTTGCCATGAGCGTCACCATTAAGATATCGAGGTCCCATGCGAAGAGAGCGGCATATACCGAAGATTATACCGTAGAATATGAAAAAGGGATGACCGTATTGATGGTGCTGGAGCACATCCGAGAGAGCATGGATGCAACCCTGTCGTTTCGCTGGAACTGCAGGGCAGGCAGGTGCGGATCATGTGCAATGGAAATAAACGGCATTCCGGCATTGGCATGCAAGGCAGAGATACCTGCTGATGCAAAGGAGATTTCCGTTGCGCCTATGAAAATTTTTCCTGCCGTAAGGGATTTGGTCGTAGATTTAACCCCGATGCGGGAAGGGCTGAGGAAAATAGGCGGCTTTCAATCTGCGCAAAAGCCTTTTTTCAAAATGCATGATTATGATATTGAAATTGCAGGGGAAATGCGAAGATGTATAGAATGCGGCATATGCCAGGATGTCTGCCATGTGCTGCGCGAACATAAAAAGAATTATGCAGGTCCGAGGTTTGCCGTAAAGGCAGCGGCAAATGAAATGCATCCCGAAGACAGGGAAAGCCGCGCAGCAGAAATGGAAAAATTGGGTTTGGGATATTGCAATGTCACAAAATGCTGCCAGTCTGTCTGCCCTGAAAAAATCCGCATAACCGATGATGCGATAATACCGATGAAGGAAAAGATTGCAGGCTTACAGCGGAAAGAATTCTTCAAAAAAATTTTAGGCGGCGGTAAAAAATGAATCATAAGATAATTTTATTTTTGTTATTCTTGGCGTTTATTGCATTTGCACATGGTGAAGAAGAACACGCTGAAGAAATGCCTGCACCGCCTGAGCCTATCAATACTTTATGGTTTATTCACAGCTGGACCCATTGGATGGTATGGATTGGTTTTATTTACACATGCTACTATTTTAGGTTTTTTATAGGTCATAAACTTGGCCATCCTTCGCACTGTGCAGTTCCTGAAAAAGAAGGAGAATATCTGCCAGAAGATAGTTTAAAGCAAATACATGGAATTTTTGTATGGTTAATGATTATCTGGACTGCAATTCACATATCAGAAATAATAGGCGGGCAATTCGGCTATGGACATCCGGAAGTTTATTCCCTTAGTGAATTAATTCCCGGAGAAGAAATCTGGGAGTGGATGTATGTCGTATCAACAGTTTTATTTTTATCATCGTGCCACTATATTAGATATCTAACTGGCAGCGGAACAAAATGTTTTTCCTGCCTTGCCTTTGGAAGGCAGAGGCAAAAGGTTTTTACTATTCAAACTTTTCTAAATAATTATCACGGCCATTTCTTTTGGATTGCAATAATTGCTAGCGTTTTGGTGCTACTCTCAGGCGGGCACCTTTAATTGATAAGGCGCGAGAAATCCATGCATAAGAATTTATCAGTTACGGCTTCAGCCGTTGGATGAAAGCGCCTTCTAATATTTTGAAAGTTTATTTTTATCTCTGTAGAGGGAGTGCTGCCAAAGGCAGCACCCGGACTTCCTTGAGAAGACCTCTACGGAGCTGATAGAAATGAATAGCGTAAGCTTTATATCAGGAAATAGGAGTATAGGTTTAAATCAGTTTCACTTTGAATGGTGCCCTAAAATTTCCCAGATCTACTATTAGTTCACCAAAATTCCCGGGGCGGTGTTGTTGATGCTGAACGGTTCGTTCTCCCAGACCTGCCCGTCCACTGTCTTGAAATATGCCCTCGCTTTCCGTGGATCACCATCAATATTAAACTCGATAAAGAATGCTCCGAACACCGTCGATCCGCCAAAATCCTCTTCTGTCATGATGCTGGCCCATTCACCGTTGCAGCCGTACGGATAATTATACGCACCGTTCGTAGGATTGTCCGCACACCGAAGCTGCGGCTGGAGGCTCTTCCCACCTGCCCCGCTGACAAAGGCAAATGTCTGGCCCGGAAGGCCGTCCTCATCTGGCTTGATGGTCAGTGGATCAACCGTATCCACCACCGAGCAGCTGCTGGTCGTATTGGTATGGGGTGAACAGGAACTGAAACTGTCCAACACCCAGGTGCGTTCATAGCTATGTTCGTGAGCAGTGGCGATAATACCGCCAGCTTTCCGTACTTCATCATACGTATCGTAACTATGGCTATCGCCTTTATCGCCAACCTGGAGAGCGTCCATCAGTTTATGCCAGGCGCCGATGTCCCATAAATACTGGTTTCCACCCATCTTCCTTCTGATATAATCGATCTTCTCTGCATCCGTGCCGCCACAATCCATGGTGCAGCTTTCCCCTGGTGCCATCAGCGCTACGAACAGGTTTTGGTATGCAAAACTGGACCGGGTACCATCATTATTGGGATTAGCGTCATTATCCAACGCAATTCCATGGCAATTGACCCTGTCGCGGAGGAATTCCCGGTAGCCCCTATAGCCGCTGCTGTTGCTTTCCTGCGTCCAGTGACTCAGCACATCTCCATTCTCGTGGTTCCCCATCGAGATAAAGTAAGGGAAGAGGCTGCAGGTGGTGTTGAACTCCGTCATCTTCCCACTGCTCTGCCAGGAAGGATCAAGGACTGTTTCGATATCGTCCTCCCATAGTCCCGGGACGAACGGCTCGGAACTTGTCCCGTACCCAAGATCACCGGCGTGGATGACCATGTCTGCATCCTCATTCTTGATGAGCGTAAGCACACCCTGGAAATCACTTCCATAGTCCGTATCAGCGATAAAAGCAACTTTGAAATTTGGCGGAGGGACGTATAAGTTTAAGGGAGCGACACACATGCTGGCGCTGCATTGCTGCCCGAAAGGACAGTCTGTGTCCACCGTACACTGGGGAAGGTACTCCACGTGAAGCAGTGCGGATTTCTCTGCCGCGGAGTTATAGGAACGCGCCACCCGTTTTCCTGTTCCGTTGATGAGGAAACTCATGAAATTGCCTGCCAGCCAGCCCGGCCTGTTAATAACTTCCTGGAGAACCGTCATCAGCTCCGGAGTACGCTGATCCGGACCTTCTTCATCGACGCTGGTCCATGGAACGGGCGC
>MFQD01000021.1 GCA_001782975.1 Candidatus Magasanikbacteria bacterium RIFCSPHIGHO2_02_FULL_50_9b | reverse complement strand
CATATTTGCCATTATCGCCCCCAACTAGTTTCATTTCGGCATCTGGAATGCGGATGTTAAAGACGCGCGTGTTGGCAGAATTGGTAAAGAAGAGCCGGACAACATCACCCTGCATCACTCCAAGTCTGTAATCGGTCTCGCCGTTCACGAGCATGACATTGCCAAATCGTCCCATAAGCGCGTGCGTCGCGATAGTTAGGTCAAACGGCGTTTGTCCGTTTTCCAGGTACAGATCATCGAGAAAAAGATATTCGGTCCGATCAGCTGGCGACCAATAATCCGGATCGTCTGGTGTCACCACATAATTGCCATAGAGACCGAGCTCCTGTGCGTAGTCCTCGCGAATATGCGGATGATACCAATACACACCCTCATCTGGAAATTTGATCTGGTATGTAAATGATCCATCCGGTTTAATTTCTTTTTGGGTCACATCCGGTACCCCGTCAAACTCATTTGCCAGTCGAACTCCGTGCGAGTGGATAGTGGTCGGCACGTCAATCTTATTGGTAAAGCGAAGCGTAATTTCCGCACCCTTTGGCGCACGGATCACTGGCCCTGGAATCGAGCCATCATAGGCGAGCATTCGAATATCCGTGTTACCAATCTTTTTCTTGACCACACTGGCGATCATGTCGTACGTATCGCCGTTTTTGAGGTCAACAATCATCATAGGCTTGGCTTCGGGAAGTGTGGCAATGTCAGTTTTGGTAGTGTAAATACTGGACGTTACAGAAGACCGGCCTTGATACCGAAAAGCAAACAAGAAAAAAGTGAGAATAAGAGCGAGGCTGCAAAAAATTATAAAGAAAATTTTTTTATTCATACACGATTTTGACTCAATCGATTGTACAAAAATGCGACAGTTGCTCCCAGGAGCCAGAACACGCTAGCTTCAATAATGGTTCCGAGAATAATATGAAATACACTGGTATCAAATGCCGTGACTTCGACATGAAGGCCGACCACAAAAAGATTCATAAGCCATACGTAGGAGCCGGGTGATACCCTGACCCATAGGTGGAATAACGGATGAAGCACAATATCAATAATAGCAAAGGTATTGGCCAGCCCGATGACATGAAATTTGTTCATAGGTTTTAGAAAAATTAGTTATCCTTTTTTGAGTGTGTATATACCTTCATCACTTCATCAATCGCTTTCTTGTGCTCTCCGGATTTCATTTGTTCGACCACATGGGTGGAAAGATGATTGAGTAGCATTGCGTCTTCAAAGCTCGACACGGCCTTCTTGACGGCGCTTGCCTGGGTAATAATGTCCACGCAATACTCCCCTGCCTCCACCATTTTTTGTAGTCCGCGAACCTGGCCCTCGATAATTTTTAGCCGTTTGATCAATTTTTTTTGAATGTCTTTTTTCATATATATCTAATATACCCCTTGGGGGTATGTTAGTCAACTGCAGCCGTGTATAACCTTTCCTGCTTATACCTTCACATGGCACGCGCGAGGATCAACAATTTTTTTCATGATCCAGTAGGTTGAAAACGCAAGAACGCCAATGGCAAGGAGGTTAAATTCTTTTCCATTGAGAGGCAGAAATGTCAGGAGGCGCGTGGCGGCGCCAAAACCGATAAGCGAGGACAAGATCACCGAACCGCAAGCAGAGCAGCCGACACCGACCATACTCACGAGGATGCCAACCGTGCTTCCTCCGACATTCCGCAATATCCGAGTTTGGCGCCGAAGATAGTAGACAAGACTGGTGATGTTGATCCCGACCAGTACGGTGGTGATAACGGCAAGGAATTTCACGTCGAATGGAAAGAGGGTGGTGAATGTGACAACCGCGCTCCAAAGCACCTCAACTCTGTCAGTTGAGGAAAATACGTCGTTTCGGAAAACAAAAGCAATCATCGAGTAGTGCGCCAACCAGATTTGAAATAACACAAAGCCGATCGTGATTCCGAAAAAGAGTGCGCGATAGTGCCAACTTCCAAATATTTCTTTACAGACGGCAATACTATTTCGTATTTTTGTCATAGGCAATTTTTCTTTTTTGAAACTGAAACCAAACAATCAGGAGAATTATGAATACAATACTAGTTGCCTGTGCAAAATAGCGATAGCTCACAAGCTCAGCAGCGCCATAAACATCATCACGGAAAAATTCCATAAAAAAGCGCTCGGTAAAATAATAGACACCAGCAAGCATAAAGACGAAGCCAGGCATTGCCGCTCTTTTTGTTTTTTTGAGTCGTTGGCTGATAAGAAACCCGATCGTCAATGTCATGAGTGTATAGAGTTGCACCGGATGCCGCGCCACGCCAAATCCAGCATCCACTCCCCATGGCAGTGTTGTTATTGTGCCAATTTCTTCCCACGCCAGAAAATCGCCAATCCGACCAATGCCCCAGCCGAGCAGCGTGTATGGAGCCAGGAGATCAGCATAGAGTATCCAGTCAACTTTTTTGTGTCGCAGATAGAGATATACTCCCAAAAAACCACCTAGTGCGCCCCCGAATGAAATCAATCCACCCTCCCAGAGCTTGAAGATATCGATGATGTTTTGATAATACCCTGGGTTAAGAAGCACATACCATAGCCTCGCTCCGATAATGCCGCCAACCGCCGCCCAATTGACAAGTCCGTCCATGAGATCGAGCGACAGATGGTGTCGTTTGGCTTCTTGACGAGCAAACATATACGCAATCACAATCCCAAGCGCCATCATGAGCGCATGGGTTGAGATGTCTAGTGGGCCAATCGAAAGAGAAGGAATGGAAGTAAAACGGATCATACTTACGCTCCACGCACATGGTGATCAGTGCCCTCGTAGGCAGTAATGAATTGCTTGATTTTTTCCTCATCGAGGGTCGGCAACTTTTCCATTCGTGTCCAGGCGGTAAGAACAATCGGCGTTTCGAGGCCGGCGTACGGTTCGAGGATGACGCGGCGTCCTTTGACATAGAGCGGTTGTACAATACCTGTCAATTGGTCGACCGTACTTGTCGCAACTTGAGCAGGATCATAATGCACAATCACCCCGCCATCTTCCAAATTATGAACCTGAATTTCATCAGGAATTTGCGTGTCCGTTGTGCCCCACGGCGCTTTGCCGGTATGCGGGCCAGAAGTGGGCGGCTTGGAATTGTACGGATCATGGGCCTCAGTTGGAGAGGTGAGATGTCGGTTCCCCTGATTTGCGACTGATTCGCCTGGCCGCGGACGAGTAGCCGCCCAGACAATAAGGATGACAACAAGAGCTGCGGGAAGAAGGATGACGAGCCACCCTGTTAATCTGTTTGATGAGTGTTGATGTGTCATAGAGAAGTTATATATTGCTTTATTATGCAACTAAATTTGTTGATGCGGAAATATTTTTAAGAGCCTAAAATAAAGAGTAGCTAGCACAATATCGATAACCAACAATACCCAGAAGAGCACACGAACCTCATCTACCACCGTATGCAGTAGAAAAATAATCTCCCACGGATCGTGAGGCAGTTTTCGGTAGGCGAATCGAATATCAGGCCAATGAGACAAGGCTATCGTAATAAACAACACCACTGGCTCGTAGGCCCGTTTCTGTTGGAAGATACGGTACCCAATGATGAATAGAAGACCGAAGAAAACGCCGGTGACAAAATGAATGCCAAAATGCTGAAGCAAGGTGAGGCCTTTCAAATATTGTTCGGCGCTTTCTTCATGGTTTAATCCCGCAACCAGATACCCAAGGAAGAGCAGAGTGGTCAAGCCAATGGGGAGAAGCCAAGATTGGAAGAGACGGTGTCTCATGCTATCTGTGTGATGACGCCCGATAGAGTATTACGTACCGAGTTCCGCCTCGATCACCGCTTTGATTTGCTCATACGGGAGCGCGCCAGAGATAAGCTGGGCCTGCCCATCTTTGCCGATGAGGAATGATCCGGGCGTGCCATTCACTCCAGCGGCCGCACCAGCATTCGTTTCGTCGGTAACATGTTGCGCGTATTTACCGCTATCCAAGCAGTTCTTGAACTTCGTCTCGTTGAGACCAATCTCTTTCGCCAGCGGGACTAAAGCATCGAGAGCAAAACCAGTGCCGTTTGACGTGGTGCGCTCGAAAAGTTTGTCGAGGTAACTCCAAAAGGCATCATTGCCACCGAGTTCAGCCACACAGTCAGTTGCCTCGGCTTCTTTTTGGGCGTTGGCGTGGAAAGAGAGTGGAAAATGACGATAAACCCATTTCACTTTGCCTTTGTACTCATTCATGACCTGGAGCATGGTTGGATGAAAACGTTTACAAAACGGACACTCGATATCCGAGTATTCAATGAACGTAATATCTCCACTCCCCCGAACATGATCCGCTTTGGTAACCGGCGGTACTGGACCGGTCGGCGCTTGGGCCTGGGGGTTGGCAGCGCTTGGCGCTCCTTGATTGACCACAGGTACAGGAGCTGACTTGGCTATGCTAAAGCTGTTCCCTTTGAGAAGGATCCAAAGAAGAATGAAGAACCCAATGGTGAAAAGCACCATAAGACTGCCAAGCATGCCGCCAATAAATACGACCTTGGGTGGCAGTTGCCCAAGAAATGATGATTGCTCGGCGCTCCTTGACGGAGCTGTTGGCTGGTCAAAGTCTGGATCGTTGAGATGAGTTGGCGTGTGAGTCATATAACGTAATTGAAATAAAGAAATAATTAACAAATAAATAACGAATAAAAATTATACTATCATAGGCACAGTCATTAAGATTACAAGCGCGCGCTAATTCGGGCGAACGCGATAAAAACCAACGTAAAAATAATTGTCATGAGCGCTGGCGCCAAGTCAGAGAGATAATTCCGTTTGCCCGGACGGAAGCCTTTGAGGAGAAGCGAATTACTCACCACTGATACTGAACTCAACGCCATCGCCAGCCCGGCGAGCTCGGGTCGAAGCACAATCCCCAGGCCAATGAGCGCCCGCGCGGCAATCGGGATGCCGACCACGTTGTAGAACAAAGCAAAGAACATGTTTTGTTTAACTTTGCCCATGGTCGAACGGCTGAGTTCGATCGCGTGCACCACATCGCGTAAATCATTTTTCACCAGGACAATGCCACCCGTCTCCATCGCGACATCCGTGCCGGCGCCCATGGCAATGCCGACGTCGGCCTGGGCCAATGCCGGGCTATCATTAATGCCGTCTCCTACCATCGCCACTGTTACGCCGCTGTCTTGTAATTTTTTCACTTCCTTTTCTTTATCCTGCGGCAATACCTCGGCCAGCACATTCGTAATACCAACTTGTTTGGCAATCGCTTGGGCGGTGCGGGCGTTGTCGCCGGTGATCATGTAAGTAACAACATTCATTTTTTGTAAGGCCTGTACGGCTTCGACTGACGTATCTTTGAGCGTATCCGCGACGGCAATGATCCCAAGCAAGGCTGTTTTTGTCGCAATGAGCATGGCGGTTTTCCCTTCTGTTTCGAGACGAACCAAGTCTTGTTCAGCATTGTCGATATTTAATTCTAAATTACCCGTGAGCTTACGATTGCCAAGATAATATTCTTCACTGCCGATAGTTCCGACAACGCCATGACCTGGTATCGCTTTGAAGTGTTCCGTTGTCTGAATTGTTACTTTTTTTTCTTTGGCATGATTGTAAATACTTTCAGCCAGTGGATGTTCTGATGATTGCTCCAAACTACCCGCGATCGACAACAATGCCGTCTGATCAACAGTATTGAGGGGAATAATATCTGTCACTTCTGGTTGACCCTTGGTCAGTGTCCCCGTCTTGTCGAAAACAACTGTCTGAATTTTAGAGGCAGCTTCAAGCGGCTCGCCGCCTTTGATGAGAATCCCGTATTCCGCGCCTTTGCCAGTACCAACCATAACTGCCGTCGGCGTGCCCAGTCCCAGCGCGCACGGACAGGCAATAACAATGACGGATACAAACGACAAGAGAGCAAAATTGAGCGTTGCGCCAAGGAAAAAATACCAGACGACAAAAGTAAGAATAGCGATGCCAATAACCGCTGGCACGAACCAGGCCGAAATGCGATCAGCATAGGCCTGGATTGGCGCTTTTGAACCTTGAGCATCTTCAATCAGCCGAATAATTTGCGCGAGCATGGTCTCCGAACCGACATTCGTCGTCTCAAATTCAAAACTGCCATTTTTATTGATCGTCGCGCCAACCACCCGGTCGCCAACTTTTTTTTCCACCGGAATACTCTCGCCGCTAATCATGGATTCGTCCACTGCGGACAAACCCTTAGTGATAATGCCGTCAACCGGAATTTTTTCGCCCGGGCGCACAATGACAATGTCCCCATGAATGACCTGCTCCACTAGAATATCCAGTATGTCCGCGCCGCGGCGAACGCGCGCGGTTTTTGCCTGCAAACCCATGAGTTTTTTGATGGCCTCGCTGGTTTTGCCTTTGGCGCTCATCTCCAGCCACTTGCCCATGAGCACGAAGGTAATGAGGAAGACGCCGATTT
>MFQD01000020.1:6339-6487 GCA_001782975.1 Candidatus Magasanikbacteria bacterium RIFCSPHIGHO2_02_FULL_50_9b | reverse complement strand
AAACGCATGCAGAATCCAGCGTACTTTCAGGCTTGGGCTGAATCGTTGGTCGCAACTGATCATATGTTGACTGGTGAACGCGTTTCTGTGGATGACGCGAAGTCAGCAGCAAATTGGCGAGGGGCAGTAATGGATTTTCTCACCGCCA
>MFQD01000020.1:0-6319 GCA_001782975.1 Candidatus Magasanikbacteria bacterium RIFCSPHIGHO2_02_FULL_50_9b | reverse complement strand
TTGTACACTGACGCCCATACAGAGCTGCGGCAGTATGCGCCCCTGTTGCTCGTCGCCACTGTGGTGAGCATCATTGCATTGTTCGAGATTTCGTTGCGCGTGATTGACGCGTACTTGAGGTGGATGCAGGCGTTCATGGATCGCATGCAGCGCACACACCCAGAGGTGTTTCACGCGGTTCGAATGACCCACGACGGTACGCTGCAAACCGGCATGGAAAAGTCGTTCAAGCTGTCAGCTGCAGCGGCTGGCATGATGAGCATTGGTTCGCTCACACGTCTGTTCGTGACACACTACACCAGGGCGGTGTTTGTCGCGGTTATCTATCTTCAGACGAACGGGCATGCGGAGTACGGCTGGCTGCCGGTCGTTGGCATCGCGGTCTATTGTGGCCTCTCGGAAGTGTTGCAAGCCAAACTGGCGAAGTACATGAACAAGCTGGCCACGCGCTTCGTGAAGCGTACGCCCGCTGCGTGAAGAGCGCCGCAACTCTCATCACCCTACCGCACGAGGTGCTCAGCATTTTGTGCGGGTTTTTTGTTTAGACAGGCTTTTAGATGTATCGGGATTCTGAGTCTTTTTAGAGAAACTCGCAGCCACGGTCGTTATTCAGCTTGGCTGAATATGACGATCCGTGACGAGGACGAACGAACGCGCCCTTAGCGCGCGAAGTGTGTTCTCGAAAGAGACTCAGAATCCCTATATATTTGACGAAAACTCACCAGCCATGCTATTATTCTCACCATATAAATCCTAACTCACCCCGGGGGGTGAAATCACATGATCGAAGTTAAACGAAGAAAAAACGAGAGTTTTGAGTCATTGGTGCGTCGCTTTCGTAAGCAGATGCAGTTAAGTGGCACCACACTGCAAGCAAAAAAAGTGCAGTACCACAAAAGCCACAAGAGCAAGAACGTGGTGCGCGCAAGCACACTCATTCGCTTGAAGCGCAAGGGCGTCATGGAATATCTGACAAAGATCGGAAAAACCCCAACTACGGATAAGAAATAATGACAGCGGGGTTCTCCTGTTTTATGAGGGAAACCCGCATCCGAGCGAGCATGCAGCGGAAGCTGCACATTGCGAGCGAAGGGAGGACGAGCAAGGTCGCTTTCGCGACCGCAGCGTGTTCCCGAATAGAACAGGAGAACCCTCATTTGTTATGAATATTATCCAGCAGATAGAGTCCGATGTTGCGGATGCGATGAAGCAACACGAAGAAGTGCGGCTATCTACACTTCGTCTTGTTCGCGCTGCCATCAAAAATCAGGAAATCGAACAGCGCGCAAAAGGCGACGTTGATTTGGCGCAGCTGGCGATTGCGGTGCTCAAGCGCCATGTGAAACAAACGCAAGAAGCGATCGAAGATTTTAAAAAAGGGAATCGTACGGATTTGGTAGCACGCGCAGAACAAGAAATTGCCGTGATGCAAAGCTATCTGCCTGCGGAACTTTCTGACGCTGAAATTTCTGTAATTGTTGACGACGTTTTTGCCGGGCTTGGTGACACGCCGCATCAAGGAAAAGCCATAGGTGAGGTGATGAAAAAAATCGCCGGACGCGCTGATGGCGCACGTGTGCGTAACTTGGTTGAACTTCGGCTCAAAAAAGTGTAAAATAGAAACGTGAGTTTTTCACGTGTATGAGAGCCACTCGTTTCTTTGACAGAACGACAATTATTGCGTTCGCGCTCATCAGCGTATTTTTTATTTTCAGTGTTGCTGTCCCGTCGTTTGCACACGCGCAGCAAGAAGTTGTCCAAAATTTGAACGCGGCGAGCGCCGAAGCAGGTCTTGGTACCTCGAGCCTTGGCACGATTGTTGCGCGCATCCTACGAATCTTTTTTGGTATCCTTGGCGTCATCGCGCTCGGGCTTTGTCTGTATGCTGGATTTAAATGGATGACGGCGCAGGGCGACGCAAAACAAGTTGATGAAGCAAAAGACATTTTAAAAAATGGCGTGATCGGTCTGATCATCATTTTTTCCGCATTCGGCATTTCTGAATTTGTGATGACGAAAATTTTTGGCGCCACTGGTTTGGGATTGAAAGGAATCACGGCTGGCGATTCGGCAGATAGCACCCCGTCATTTCTCGCCGGATATTCTGGCGGCAGCGCGCTTGGCAAGGTTGTTGAGTGGCACGAGCCAGTTCGTGGCGCCACAAACGTCAGTCGTAACACGCTCATTCAAGTCAAGTTTAAATTTCCGATCAATCCGGCGAGCATCATTGACACAAAAGCAGCGAGCGTCAAATTAAAAGATAAAACCGTTCTCGCTGGCCCGCTCAAAACCGGAAGCGTGCTCATCTATTCTGGCAAGGACGGTGAAACTGGCGCGCTTAAAAGTGCTGACGTGTGGGTGACCGTTGTGCAAGACGACACCACCACTGGCTTTGTGTTTGACCCCGTGCCGTTGCTTGGGTCTGCATCGGAAAACACGCAGTACACCGTGAAGCTCACCTCAGATATCGAGCGGATGAGCGGAGGGAGCGCCTTGTCTGGGCTTGGCGGCAGCTATCCGTGGCAATTCACGGTCGGCACGACCGTTGATTTGACGCCGCCGCGCGTCACCGCAATCGTCCCGGCCGCAGGTGGTACGTTTGATCGCAACGTCACCATTCAATTTACTTTTTCCGAACCAATCAATCTCGCGTCCGCCACCGGCGTCTACGATCCGGCTCACAAAAAAGATTTCGACAACATTTCAATTGAGCGACCAAATGGCTCTGTCATCCCCGGCACATGGAAAGTGGGTGGCGGATTTAACATTGTTGAATTCACACCGTTGTTTGAGTGTGCAACAAATTCGTGCGGCCAAAAAGTTTTTTGTTTGCCACCATCTGAAAAATTGGAAGTGCGCGCAAAATCCGGCGTGCTTGCGAAAAATGCCGACGGCGTGATCGAAAACGCGCAGATTGATCCACAGGTTGGCTATGTCGGCGTCACGGATGGTTCGAACAACGCGCTTGATGGTGGTGGCGAAGAAGGAGAGGAGCCGTGGAGCACGAGCGGCGGCAAACCAGAAGGAACACCGACCGATGATTTTTTCATGAGCTTCACCACGACGGCTGCCACAAAAACAAGCGCGCCGCAAATCATTGCGCTTGAGCCACAAATTTATGCTACGGCAAAATCAGATCCTGCGGTAACACCCGATGTGCCCGTGACCGCGACATTTGATTCCGTGATGAAGGCGTCGTCATTCGGCGACGTTGAGTTGCGCGCAAAAGTTGCGAAAGCGCAGGCTGGCTACTGGAAAACAGTTTCGCAGACAAAGATTAAAATTGGCGGCGTTGAACAGACCGTGAACAAATTAGTGATCGATCACGCAGCACTTGCGAAAACGTCTGCCTATGCCGTGATCATTCCCTCGAGCGTGCAAGATATTTACCAAAATTGTTTCTTGCCGTCCGCGGGCTTGCAGTGCAAACCAGATCCATCGACCGGAACGTATTCATGCTGCAACGGTAATTCTTCCAAGTCAGAATGTGATAAACTGTTAGAGTATGGTAAGAGCGGTACATAAGCGAACACTGCGTCTCGCGGTTTTTGGAGTAGCGCTTTTTTGTATCGCGGCTTTTTTGTTTTCTGCGAGCGGCGTTAACGCACAAGCGCTTGTTGAAGCGGGAAACATTGGTTTGGATCAAGTGCAAGAAACATCGGGTCTTGGTGATCGCTCATTTGGAACGATCGTCGGTCAAATTATTCGCGTAATTTTAACGCTGCTTGGCGTCATTTCAATCGTGATTGTAATCTACGGTGGATTTATTTGGATGACTGCGGGCGGGAGCGAAGAGGCGGTTGACAAAGCAAAAAAAACGCTTGCAAACGGCGCGATCGGCATTGCCATTGTGTTGTCAGCATTTGCAATTACAGAATTTGTGATGCGTTCGCTCGGGAGCGCGACCGGAACTGAAACTGGTTTTGTTTCCAGCGGCGGAGAAGACACTGGTGGCAATGTGGGCGGCTCAGGCGGAGGTGGATTTTCCAGCGGCGGCTCCATCACCTCAGGCGGATTGCAAGTGAAATCAATCGTGCCAAAAGGTGATCAGACGTATGCAAATCTACAAGTCGCCATCACATTTACCGGTCCGGTTGATGAAGCATCAGTTACAGACAATATTACGATTGAAGACGAGGACGGAGAGGTGAAGGGAAGTTTCAACGTGAAGGGCGATACCGTCACCTTCACACCATCCGGCAGCTGTCCGACCCCAAACACGAGCAGTAAATGTTTTGAAGAGGGCGTTGAATACACGGTCGCGGTGACGGGTGGCAAAGCCGGTGTGCTTGCGGCAACGAGCAAAAAAGCGCTTGCGTGTAGCGCATCAAGTTGCAGTGCGACATTTATTGCTGGCGATCAAGTTGATCTCACTGCGCCAGAAATTTCGAATATTGATCCGATCAACAATGAAAAAATTCCGGTTGATCAGATTGTCCCGATCAAGGCGTTGCTCAAGGATGACAACGCGATTGCATTTGGTCGTGTTGAATTGAATGGACAGATACTTGAAACCGTGACACCAGCACAAGGCAAAGATGGATTGCCAGACGAATTTTTAATGGTGTCAAAAAAATTCAGCACCAAGGGCGATGCGTTGAAAAAAGAATACAGCATTACGATTGTAGCGCAAGATGTTGCGGGTAATCAGGCAAAATTGAGTTATAAAGTTCAGGTTGTGCCGGCAACGTGTTTTGACAAAATGAAAGATGGCGATGAAATGGACATTGATTGCAGTCCGCCGGGCGGGGAATGCGCGCTGTGTTCAAACGTGGCGTGCACGAGCGATTTGCAATGTTCGAACGGCATGTTTTGCGATGTGGCAAAAAAAATCTGCGCATCGTCGCCGGTCGTGAAATCAGTGCAGCCACAAGACGGCGCGCCGGAAACATTTGTAACGATCACCGGAACGGGGTTTGGAACACAAATCGGTGAAGTGGTGTTTTTGGGCGATCCAAAAGATGATGACGACGATGTGGAGGCTGACTTGGCATGTGCCGGTTCGTGGAGCGAAAAAATGATTGTGGTTGCGGTTCCCGAAGGCGCTGTCGACGGCCCGCTCATGGTGAAAAATACCGCCGCATCAAAAGAGACGACCGATGATCAAGACGGGCTTTTGCTCAAAGAATTTCAGGTGAATGATGTCGAGCGGCCGGGGTTGTGTTCGATCACGCCAGCGACTGGTCAGGCGGGCAAAACAAAAATCACGATCACGGGAAATGAATTTTTAACCAATGCCTCGCTTGAAAGAAAATTATTTATTGCCGGATATTTGGTTGACAAGCCGGCGTGGGGTGAAGCAGGACCAAACACGGTAACGGCATTCACGCCGGCGTTGGAGTCAGGAACCGTGTCAGTGGGTGTGACGATTAAAAGCATTGCAAGCAATCCGCTCGAGTTCACCGTGCAGGGGTTGGTAGGTGGCGCGAGCGTCGTTGCCGCTGCAATTAATTCAGTGTCACCAGAAAAAGGCGGTGTTGGGCAATACGTGACGATCAAGGGTGCTGATTTTGGCACAACGCCAAATAAAGTGTATTTTGTCGTGCTTGATAAGACCGGAAAATTAACGAGCGACCAAACAGTGGCAGATGTGTCGCTCCCCGCACAGTGTGCGAAATCGTTTTGGGGTGACAAACAAATTGTGGTAAAAGTGCCAACGCTCGCAGCGGGCGAATATGCCGTGGTTGTGCAACCATTTGGAAAAACAAAACAGAGCAGTTATAAAAAATTTGTGATCACGACGGACAAACCCGGCGCACAGGTATGCGCAATCGAACCGCAATCAGGTCCTGCTGATGGAAAAGTTAAGGTGGCCTTGTATGGCGACAACTTCAGCGCGCAACCGGGTGGGGTGATTTTTGGAAATAAATTTGTGGCAGCAGGCGGCGCGCAGGGAAGCAGCTGGAGCAAAACAGCAATCACTGTTCCTGTTCCGGTTGGTGTCACGACAGGTGAGGTTCGGGTTGCGCAAGCACAAGCAGCGCTTGCCGCAGATGCATGCACAAAAAATCCTGCATTGTGTAGCAATCCGGTGACCTATACCGTGTCAGATTGTCGGTTGCAATCAGGGAGCTGTGCTGTTGGCACTATGTGTTGCGGCGACGGAACGTGTCAAAAAGAATGCACGGGCGCTGCGGTGTCAAAAGCAATTAAGGGTGTGTTCGCATGGTGTTTTTCAACGGGCGATTCGTGTGATGTTATCAAACCGCCGCGCGTTGTTGAGGCGTGCAGCGAAACTGACGCAAAAGTAATTCCGTCACCTGCACCGTCCAGCATTTGGAGCTCAACGCAAAAAGCCGGCGCGTGTAACAACGCGATG
>MFQD01000019.1:6574-8867 GCA_001782975.1 Candidatus Magasanikbacteria bacterium RIFCSPHIGHO2_02_FULL_50_9b | reverse complement strand
CTGGAAACGCTCCTCCGGCAAATCCAAGCCCGTTTCGCGCTTGAAGTTGCGCCGCATGGCCTCCACCGGCTTCTCGCCCTTCCTGCGACCGCCGCCGATCTCCCAGATCCCCTTCATGGGCTTGATGGCACGCATGGCGAGGTAGCACGTCCGACTCTTGTAGTCCACCACCAGCACATCCGTGAACGGAATGATGGTGTGATCCACGACGACCGGGTACGCTTCGTCTGGGATGAAGCCACCCCGCATCCTGAGACGGATTTCACCCTCCACGTAGACGCGCATGCCCCCGCTCCTTGTCACGCTGATGTCCATGATGTCCCCTTTCTGTTTGGATTGGAAATAACTGACCCCGATTGAGGGTAACTGATTTATTCAAAAATGTCAAGATTAAAAAACGCGGGCAACAGGCATGTCCTTGTTGTGGGACAAGCCTGCCACCCGCCTAAGAATGCCAGCTCGTCGTAGCCTAGCGGGCAGAAAACGGCGCGGTAATCCGCCACAGCTCCCGACGGAAGAATCGCTCGAGGAGTGCCTGATCCACGGAGCATGTGATGTAACGGTCCTTGTCGATGCACGCAATAACCTGCTCGATTGGCACCTCGTAGATCACCTGCGTGCCGTGCGTGAGCGCACGCTCGGTCGCGTCTTCACGCCGCACTACGCCGCGCAGCACGTACGCGTACGTCCGAGCTGGGAAAACGCCGTTCAACTGATGGCCATTCGCGAGACACTCGAATACTGGCTCCTCATCGTCTGGCATGCCGTAGCCAGTCTCGGCAAGTAACTCGCGCATCGCGGTATCATGGCGCGCCTCACCCTCGCGCGCGTTGCCACCCGGCGTCTCGATTGACCACTGACTGGTGGCGACGTGGTAACGCCCGATCATGACGATGTTGCCGTCCGTAGTCACCGCGATCACCTTGCAGCAATCTGACTTCTGCGTCACGTAGAACACACCGGGTTTCCCGTCCGGGCGCGTCACGGCGTGCCGCATGACCCGTCCGCCGAACTCGTGATGGAAAACTTGCACACCCGGCTGCACCTCCCACGGGTCCAAAGGTGGAACCGGCATGAAATCTTTCGTAACAATCACATGCTCACACGTTGCTGGCATCGAACCCTCCTGATCTCACGCCAATTATTGGCGCTGGTTGTGGCTATCACCCTAGCAGGACTTGAGAAAAATGTCAAGCTCGCTCGATTGAGCTGCTTGCCGTTCCGCATCGCGTTCTGGTGACACAAACCATACCCACGAACGCCCCTTGTGCTTCCAACGAGTGGCCTCGCTCTGGTTCGCCTTGCCCGGATGAAACAGCACCTCAACAATGGCTGGCGCGGCGGCGCGTTTTAAAATTTTTTTGAACGCAGCCTGCACCACCGTAACAGTCATGCGGCCGGTGAATAAAATCCCTACAAACGCATCAGTCGTTTCAACGTGAGTGCGCCGCAATTTTTTTCGTGCGTATCGCGACAGCAGATTCAGCAGTAAATGTTTGGCAAGGCCGGCACTGCAATACACGTTTGCCTTGTTACGCACAAAAAAAAGTGGCTCTTCAGGAATGCGCACATACGTCACCCCCAGATCATCCACCACTGATGCCACGGCACGCATCACAAATGGAATCAGATGCACATGGTCGTGACCATTTAAATAAATTTTTCGATTCGGCAAGGCGGCTTTGATTTTTTGAACTTGCAGCGTAATTTCATTTTGGACCGCCAGAAAAAAATCTGGTTTACGACGTGAAAAAAAATAGCGGAGCCACAGTGTTTGAAACACCAAGCAAAATTTTCCACGCACATCAATCAACGGATTTCGTTCGCGTGGGGCGAGCGATGTGCCGTCAGTCAAATTGAGATGGAGCGCGATCTGCAAATCGGGCCGCTTCTTCGCTTCTTCGATAGCGCGATCAAAATCATCTCCATTCGCAATGATGCTCACACAATTGATCGCACCACGATCAACCGCCTCAAGGATCGTATCCGTGATGCCACGCGTCAAACCAAAATCATCGGCCGTAACGATGATGCGCATACAATTATTCGTTGATCACCTCGTTGATCAAATAATGTGGGCGCGCCTTCACTTCATCAAAAATTGCGCCGACGTATTCACCAACAATTCCCAAAAAAACAAGTTGCAACCCACCAAACACAGACAATAGTATTACCACCGTTGCCCATCCAGATGGAAACGGGTCACCAAGCCAATACTCCACAACAGTGAGAGCCGTAAATAAAAATCCACCGAGCGCACAGAGGAGCCCGACAAAACTAGCGACACGTAACG
>MFQD01000019.1:0-6551 GCA_001782975.1 Candidatus Magasanikbacteria bacterium RIFCSPHIGHO2_02_FULL_50_9b | reverse complement strand
GATTGGGGAAATCCAACCCAATTCACAATGCCGCGGATGAATAAATTGCGCTCTCGAATTTTTGTGCGAATGATTTCAACAACGCGACGGCTGAGCAATCGAAAATCTGCTGCACCTTCGATGATCGGCGTGTCGGAAATGACGTTCATGAATCGATAAAAAATTATCGACGCAAATTTGCGACGCAGTCCGATGTCTTCCGTGTCTTTTCTGACTGCATGCACGACATCGTTGCCTTGTTCGAACTCACGCAGCAATTGTGAAATCAGGTGTGGTGGATGTTGCAAATCGCCGTCCATGGTGATCACCGCGTCGCCCGCCGCATGATCAAGTCCGGCAAGCAGCGCCATCTGGTGGCCAAAGTTTCGCGAAAACACAATGGCGCGAACGGTCGCATCGCGCGCGGCAATGTCTCGCAAAATCGACGCCGTTTTGTCGCGCCCCCCATCAACAACAAAAAGAATGGTGTACGAATAGTGAGCGAGTTGAGTGAGCTCGGCTTTCAATGCGGTATAAAATTTTTCGATGACGTGCTCTTCGTTAAAGACAGGCACGACCACGGTGATTGATTTCATAAGAATGTTCACTCCTTTAATTCAAGCGTATGTAGCTTGCCTACCTCAGCAAATAATTGCTTCACCACTGCTGTTGACCCAGCCGAAACCGCCGTAAAATCAGAAGGATCCTTGCCCAATTCTTCGGCGATTTTTGAGAGAATTTCTGCGCCATTCAGCGGGATTCCGCTTCCCACGTTGTACACCTCCCCTGCCACCCCCTGTTGCATGATGAGGTGATAATAGCGCACAACGTCTGAAATATGCAAGAAATCCCGAACCGCCGACACATCATCAACCTCAATCATTCGTCCGCCGGCGGCAATCTGTTCATACATTTTCCCCGCGAACAAAAGCGGTGAAATTCCCTGCCCATACACATTAAATGTGCGCGCCATCACCAGATCCACATGGTGCACACGGGAATAGTATTGCATAAGCGTGCTCTGAAATGATTTTGTGAGCCCATACACGCTGGTTGGACGCAACGGTTGATCTTCGACAATTGGATTATCCGATGCGGCGACCGCACCATATTCAGCAGCACTCCCAACCAGCAGCAACCGCGCGCTCGACTGTGTGGTGACGAGTGCGTCGCACAAATATTTGGTACTCAAGACATTTGTTTCGAAATCAATATTAAAATCCTGTGTGAAACTACCCACCAGATGATATATCTCCTGTGGCTGTACCTCGCTCACGAGTGATGCAACCGGTGATTGATCGCTCAGGTCGCATACGCTCACGCCGTCCACCGCATCAACACACCGATCGACCAACGTAAGATTTGTTTCTCCTTGTGATTGCAAAAAGACGCTGAGTGCACGACCGGTGAATCCGCGTGCACCCGTAATCAAAATTCGCTTGTGTGCGTCACGCGAGTTCATCAATAATGTAATCGAGAGACCTCAAAACTTTTTCTGTTTGCACCAACGAAAGTGGTTTGATGTGGTGAGACGAGTAATCAGTCTCCACACGCACCCGTTGTTGGGGCTTTTGATTCGCGCTGATGCGAAAATAATCTCCCATATCTTCTGATTGCATCAACTCTGTCTCATTTGCCAAAATCTCATGGGTGCGTTCCCCCGCGCGTCGGCCAATAATTTTGATCGGCGCACGCGAGTGAAAAATAGCACGCAGCGCCTCGACAACAATTCCCATTTCCATAACCGCACATTTTTTGACAAAAATATCACCCTGTGTGCCGTGCTGCAATGCAAACTTGATGAACTGAGAGCACTCATCGATAGAGAGCATGAACCTCGTCATCTTCGGATCAGTCAACGTAATTGGCTTCTTATTTTTTATCGCATGCACCAAAAGCGGAATCACCGATCCGCGCGACGCCAAAACATTTCCAAGCCGTACGGCGCAAAAAACTGTCTTTGTTTTTTCATGCGCGCGCGCAATCATCAGTCGCTCTGCGATCCCTTTCGTCATCCCGAGCACGCTCGTCGCATGCGCTGCTTTGTCCGTTGACAACAAAATAACTTTTTTAACGCCCGCCGCTTCAGCACAATCAAACACATTCATGGTTCCCAGAATATTTGTTTTCACAAACTCTTCCGGTGCCTGCTCGCCAACATCAACATGCTTAAATGCAGCGGCATGAAAAACGACGTCAACACCCCTCATTGCTTTTTGAAGAGATTTGGAGTCGCGTATGTCACCGAGCACACAGCGCAATTTTGGTGATGCTAATTTCAAACGCAACTGGTGCTGCTTAAATTCATCACGACTGACGACAATAATTTGAGAGACCGTATGGTCTTTCAAAAAAAGCCGTGCGGCGCCTTCGCCGATCGACCCGGTTCCGCCGGTAATCAAAATCTTCATAGGTAATTCGAACAATCCAATCTTAAAAGATAAAATGATTTTTTGCAAGTGCGCACCACCTCATACTGATTCCTCTTTGTTTTTGGCTATGGTAATAACCGACAGGCCGCACGGAAAAAAAATGTGTGGGACAATCAATGTTTCGATTGAAAAAATAAATCGAAGAACCGCGTTAATCGGTGCGGAGGGAACGTGTATTTCCTGCTGCACAAAACCCTGCCGCACCCGCGACAAAATTCGATCAATGACGGCAAGCGGAAACAGAAAAAAATTATAGTAACCGATGCGGGTGATGCACAGTTTTGCCTCGTAAAGTTCATCGCGCAACCGCGATGCGGTATACCGACGAAAATGTTTATTGATCGTGTCAAACGGTGTCCACAACCACTGGTATGCCGGTACAGTAATCACCAATAACCCACCCGGACGCAACAAGTGCTTGATTTCAGAGAGAGCTGCGCTCGAATTTTCGATATGCTCAAGGACGTCGAATAAAAAAATCGCGTCATACGTTCCCTCTGGTGTAGCCCGTGGAAATTCCCCAATCAAAATTTCCGCTTCAGGAAGTGCCTGTTGTGCATGCTGTGCCGCCTCGAGCGAAGGCTCGACACCAGACCAACGTGCGCTCAGCTGCCGAAACTCTTCAATATTTTTTCCTGCAAAACACCCAATCTCAAGCGCATGATCAAACCGCGTTTTCCCTCTTTTTTTAAGCTCATCAACAAGTAACGCCTTCAGAATTTTTCTTCTCGCCTGAAACCACCAGTGCGTTGATTCAACGTCAAAATATGAAGCGCTGTACCTTGAATCCATAGTATTACGGTGTGTTACGTTTTTTTAATATAAGGTAAACGCGAGCGATCTGACGATCTGGCTCGTATTGCACAAACTCATTCTCATGTCCCCGATAGGCTTGTTGATTGACAATGACAAAATCTGCGACGCCAGATTGCAACGCCGCAACCGACTCTAATCCAATTGCATGCGGCACGGCGCTACTGCCAATAAACTGATAATAGGCAATGGGTGCAGAAACAAACAAAAGGAGTTCTGGAACGTTGTAAAAAAAATACGTCGGACCGACCGGAAGTGCGGCAAAATCACGCTGCATATGCTGATTGCGATCCGAGCCGTAATAGTTTGCTATGTATGAATTAAACCCGGTTTGGTATGCCTGTGCGACGGACATGAGTAACACCACACAAACCGTGATTGCGCGCGTGGGTATCTGAACGGGTACCCGCGATTGATGCCCGTGCAACCACGCCACCACACACGACAGCGATGAGGGGAAAAACAACAGCGCCAGAATTTGTGCAGGAAAAAAATACCGATACCAGCCGGGCGAGAGTAAAAAAATGCCAATCATGAAAAGCGAAAACAGCGCCGCGTGCGTTTCAATGAGGGAGACTGATCGCGTGCCGATACCACGAATCGCCAGTGAGGTCGCCCACACGGCACAGAGAATGAGCAGTGCGACGGGAGAAAATTCTGTAAAAAATTTGATCACGTTTTGCGTGATGAGCTGGATTGCTGGATCGCCCTGATAATGGTTAAACGTTACATTAAAAAAGCCGCTCACCGTATCTGCAGCATTAAACTGTGTTGCAATCCAGATACTGAACGGTATCACGACTCCACCGATGAACAGCGGTACTGATGCAGCCAAAGATCGTAATTTTTTCCGATAGATCAATATGGTGATAGCCGTGGCAGGAACACCGACGAGTAGAAACGAAAGCTTCGCAGTTATGGTCAGCCCCAACAGAAGCCCGGCAGCAAATGCCGCTATTTTTTTTTGTGACTGGATCCACGACAGGAGGCTCAACAAAAATAAAACGTACATGAGCAGTGCAGGAACTTCGCCAAGTACCGCTCGACCATTGCCGTACAACACCGGAAAGGTGCTCAGCAACAATGATGATCCTGCGGCAAAATAAAAACCGTTCAGACGTTTCATCAGAAAAAAAGACGCGGCAACGAACAGCATGATGCCAACCGCCATACCGGCGCGCGCGGACACAATGCTGATACCAAAAATTTTAAAAATGAGCGCAAGAGGAGCAAGCAATGGAAAGCCTGCTGATACGGACAGCAATGAACTAAACTGATCGGGCGCTGTCTGTATGCCCCACACGCCGTACCGCGCAATATTCATTGCCGCTTGGGTAAAATAGCCTTCGTCAAACCAAAATGCCGGAGCTTCAGTGAGTTTATACCATGAAAAAAATGTACAGATGACGCCAATGCCGATGATCAATATGAGTCTCGTCGCGCGTTGTTTTGTCATACGCCTAACAGCACACGCACGACCCATTCAATCGGACGAAAGAGCAGAGAGGAAAAGAAAAACACAAAAATCAGCGCCACCCACATGCCATATCGTTCAAGTTGAAATTTGAGATGGTCAAAACGTGATGGCAGCAACGCAAACAAAACTTTCGACCCGTCGAGCGGCGGAATCGGTACCATATTAAACACGCCGAGCGATACATTGATCACCACGACGCGCACCAAAAATTCAACGCTCGCCGGCGGAAAAACATTGCTGCGAATGAGTAGCGCAACAACACCGGCAAGAACAAAATTTGTGAGCGGTCCCGCAACACCGACCACCGCCGATCCCCACTGTTGATATTTCAAATTGTACGGATTGAACGGCACTGGTTTTGCGTAGGCAAACAAAAAATTGCCGCCCGAGACAAACCAGAGCAACACTGGCAACAAAACTGAACCGTAGAGATCAATATGCGCGATTGGATTCAACGTCAAGCGACCGGCGTATTCCGCCGTTTTATCACCCAGCGCCCGCGCGGCAAGGCCGTGCGAAACCTCGTGCAGGATCGCGGAAAAAATGATAATGATGATGTCAAAAACAATGGTCATATGAGCCCCCTTGCCTATTCCATATTATTCTGGTACACTGCCAACACTTGATTTTAGATTAAAGCGTAACACTATGGCACAAATCTGTAAACTCTGCACCCGCGGTCCCGTTCGCTCAGCAACACGCAGTCATTCAAACATTCAGTCAAAAAAATGGTCAAATATTAATTTGCAGCCACGGCGTCTCATGGGCTCACGTGTTTTAATTTGCAGCAAATGCTGGAAAACGGTTAATAAATTGGTGAAGGCGTAACACAACGTTTGGAGTGAGGCGCTAGGCGACGCGCAGCAATTCGCACACAAAATCAACCTCAGATTCGGTGAGATGCGCGTTATTTGCGCAATAAAATCCGTTCGTGTGAATGATCTCGGCGTTCGGGCACGACGCTGATTCTGGCACATACTTTTTAAAAAATGGTTGCACCCCAATGTTGCCCGCAATGATCGGCCGAATTTCAACATCGGCTTGTTTAAATTTCGCTTTGTGCGCTTCACATAACTCGTGTGTTTTAAAAATAAGCGGCATCGCAAAATTTGACACCAATTCAAGGTGATCAACCGCGAGCGGGATGATCGCTGAATTTTGCGCAGCCGCGGTCTGAAATTTCTTGAACTGCGCGGCGCGCGCCGCAACGATCGCATCCCAGTGTTCAATTTCAGCACACCCAATCACGCCTTGCAATTCAGTCGGACGTGCGTTATACGCAAGATCATAAAAACTGTACAGCGCGTAAAAATCATCGATCGCATGCGCCGCGTGCAATGCTGCCTTTCGCTCAGGCGACAAATTTCGATCCCACCCGTGCGCCCGAACCATGAGCAGCATTTCGTACAGTTCATCATCATCAGTACACACAAATCCGCCTTCAATGGTTGACAGGTGGTGTGCGACAAATGTTGAAAACGTTGACGCTACACCAAAGTTGCCGAGGAGCTTGCCGTTGGCGCGTGTGCCGAGCGACTCACAGTTGTCCTCAAAAAAAACAATTCCTTGCGCGCGACAATATACAGCTATGTTTTCAATATCCGCACACAATCCGAGTACATTTGTCAGAAAAAAACCTTGGAGCGGTTGCAGCTCGTGCGCGCGTTTCAGCGTTTCTGAACTCACGTTCAAATTTTGTATGTCACAATCAAGCAACACTGGCTGCAACCCAAGCTGAATGAGCGGCATCACGTTGGTTGCCCAGGTGAGCGACGAAACACCGACGCGATCACCTTTTTTAAGACGCCCGAGATTCAACAGCGCTTGCACGAGCACCAAGTTCGCCATGC
>MFQD01000018.1:9657-39804 GCA_001782975.1 Candidatus Magasanikbacteria bacterium RIFCSPHIGHO2_02_FULL_50_9b | reverse complement strand
GGGCGCATCGCGTCCGACCACTTCCACGATGCGGATCTCATGACGCGGCATATTCCCACCTCCTTTGGTATGGGGTATCTGCCGATTGGGTTACTATAACTGTAACATAAAAAAATCCGCACCGCGAGTCGCGCATGGTGATGCGACTTCCAAACGGTACGAGGTTGAGTTGGTCAGACAAAACTATCCGCGAATGCCGCGAACAGATATTCGTCCACACCTTAACCCTAAAGAATTGGCGACATCTTGTTTTTATTTCTCTTTTTAAAATTAGCATCTTTCCAATCATTTCCCGTGATGGTGCCACGGCACTTTTTATTGGCGCATGTGCACGTCAATCTGTATTTCGGATTTGATTCTGCGAGCGCATAGTCATAGGTCAGTTCTTCACCTGCCCGAATTGAGCGAGCCGCAACAAAATCGCCGGCTTTGTTGAACACCACGTTGCCATTGCAGGAATGGTTCAAAAAATAATCAACGGCGAGATTATTGAAATTAAATTTTTCCGGTGGAATAAATCCGTTCAGTGTGCCGATGCAAAAATCCATCACTTTCTTTTGCAGATGTTTATCATATTTTTTAAATTCACTCCACGGTATTACGTGCTTCAACGCTGATCGGCGCGGGCCGGGCGCAATTTTTGTGCCTTTTACAATCCGCACCACGGCAAACAATCCAACGCCGCCGCGACACAGTTTTGATGGACGAATTTCGAAGAGAACGGGAGGAAATTTTTTCATACTTGTGACAGGTTGATTTTAGCGATTATAGCAGGATATAATCATTGCAATATCATGTTTCATTGATTTGCTACGCTCTTTTTCAACTGTCCGGGATTTCCGGACAGTTGAATCTCTGGACAAGTAGGTTATGGGTGTACTCATTCTAGCGACTACCGAGTAATCCTCGGCAGTTGATCGGAAATTCCGACTAACTGTCAGTTATCTGGTTTTCCCGGATAACTCAATATTAAGTTGTTTTGCCGCATTTTGGCGAGCCACCGATTACGACGCCGAGGTCTTAATCTGTTTTGCTTTTTCAATAACATCTCGCTGGTCTTCATTGACTCGTTCAATGATACGACCTAAAAAAGCCTCCTTTTCTGGTGTTGACTCAGGGGTCAATAATTCATGTAATGAAAATTGTTTTTTTGCTTTGTAGCCGAAAAAATCACGTATTTTTTGCATCATATTTAAGCAAGGATTCTAATTCTTTTTTACTATATGTTATTTCGGGTAAATCGTCAATTGAAGCATTAAATTTAATGTTACGTATTTTTTTATCATAATCATGAGTAACCACCCATAAACGAACTCTATCTCCAAATTCATTTTTTATATCTGCTATTGCTAAGGGTGCAGCAAAAAATTGCTCGATGAATTTTTCTTTTGATACGCGCCGCCCCTCTACAACTTCTCGCTTTTTAGTAAATTCCCACGCACGAACTGGATCCTGATAAATATAGGTGATCAGAACCGCACGATCATGATTTAATGAACGCTCAACATTACTACGTGATTGACCAACATATGCAAATGTACCATCAAGCAGGCAGCTTTTCTTAGTGTCTATTGCGTGATCAAAAATTTTATTTACACCTGTCGAAGCTGCGCTCTGAAAAATGTGCGAATTTGTACCCACATATCCAGGAAATAATTTTCTAATTTCGTCCGCATCAATATGAATTATTTCATCAAAATCTTTTAAATCAGCAATCAGTTTATTTGCAAATTCTGTTTTACCAGCACCAGGAGAACCAGCCGTAAAAATACTAACGGGAATTTTCGCGATTTTAATGGTACCCGCAAATCGCTCGACAATTTCGTATGCATGCGTTTTAACGTAAAGCTTTGCAGCTTCGCACAATTTTTGTTCTTCATAAGTGAGGTCGCCCATAAGATGATAAATCAAGCACCTGTTTACACGGTATTCATTCCCTCAAACAGGAAGGCGAGTTTTTGGTGTACTCGCAAGCGAGGAGTTGTTTTCAGCTTTTATTTTTGATACTTCTGTCCGGCCCACCGGATAAAGTATGAGCTGGCGACCAACCGACGCCACTTGCTCAACACATTCAGCGCGCGAACACGCACTCGAGTTTGCACTCGTGCGCTTGGTGAATGTGGGGTGATTCAGATTTTTGCACCCGCAGCTTGAACAATACAAGATGTAAGTCCTCGAAACCGCGCTACTGGGCCCTATTACCGTTCGACGCGTCCGTTATCCTCTTGTTCGAAGGATTATTCCGTCACTTCCTGTTTGAATGAATGATCTAATTAATAAGACGGGTGGTGGAAAATTTTGTTACATAGTGTTCAATTTAAAAATTTCTGCATTTCTTTTTTGACCCGCACCTCCATTTCTTGGTGTGATATTTTTCCGGCATTATCTAAAATTTCAACTTCATTGAGTTGCAAAAATCCATCGAGTTTTCGTTTCCAATCTGCCATGTGCATGAGGCGACGACGTTCAATTTGAAATTCGGCATATGACAAGAATTGTTCCACGAGCAAATAAAGCTGCCGAAGCTCTGTTGGAACCATGTAATTTTTTGCGATTTTTGCTTCGGCGCTGGTTGGCCGTTCGCCTTTCCATGCGGTCATGCCTAGATGTTCGGCGCTGCCATCAATGCGGGCAACAATTAATTCTGCTGCAGTAAATCCGGTGATGGCAAAATGAAATTTGTTTTGCACGGTTGCAAAAAATTCTTGTGCGGACTCCACGCGCGGGTCATAGTCAACGCTTGTTGCAAAAATGTCGCGCACTTTTTCATAGAGGTTGCGCTCTGATGCACGGATCGCGCGAACGCGCGCCAGCCACTCTTTAAAAAAATCCGATTGCACGCCGCCATTAGCAAGTCGCGCGTCGTCCATGGCAAACCCTTTGATGATGTATTCACGCAGACGCTGCGTTGCCCAGATGCGAAATTGCGTGCCGCGATGTGATTTTACGCGGTAGCCAACGGAGATGATGATGTCGAGGTTGTATAGATTTTTTGGCTTAACATTGCTATTTCCGGAAATTCCGGATTTTGCTGTGGTTAGCGATTCTTCTAATTCACCTTCTTCATAAATATTGCGGATGTGCTCCGAGATGGTACTCTGATTTTTCTGAAATAATTGCGCCATCTGATCTTGTGTCAGCCACACGGTCTCGCCTTGAACAAGCACTTGAATCTTCAGCATGCCATCCGCCGCTTCGTATAAAATAATTTCGTTTTGAGAATCTTTGTTTTGCGATTGCATAACCCCAACCTTAGTGAATCTTGATTGGATTATAACCGAATGAAAACCGAATGTCAAGGTGGGTTATGCACTTTTTATACACAGCTATCAAATGCGGGGGGCACCGTGCGCTGTAAGCTCGCCCATGCGTACTCGGCATTGACATGTTCAAAAATATGTGTTAAAAATAACCCAACCAACACGCAGGAACACCATGTCACGAATCTTCGAAAATGCGTACGCGGTGTACTACTACCTCAACCCAATCATCCAGCTCCTCATGCGGCCAGCGCTCTGGCTGGTCAACGCGCGCAAGTATCCTGTTCGAGGCGGCATCGCGGCGGCAATAACTTCATTGCTTGGTCACTATCTTCTTGCACTTCTCCTTGTGGTCACGGGCCCATGGACAGTGAAAATTGAACTGAATACTGTAATGGGAGACCTTTTCACTGATCCGGGCCTGATTCCGGCGCACATCGGATTCGTAGTGCTCGCCATCATCAATCTGCGTATCGGTCTCGCGCGTTACCGCGCTGCGGAAAAAGCCAAGATGCAGAATGCGGGGTCGTAACACAGAAATGTGTCGCTGCCCCGCGTTTTTTTATTTGACAACCCGCCTTCCCTGCGCTATAGTTCAGACATAATTTGGGGTTACCCACCGACCTCCGCTCTCCAGCGGAGGCAGATTTTTTTAAGTGGCATAAAATTCCAAAAAACTTGTGCGAATTTTTTTGGCATCGTCGTCTGTGAGTGTTCCAATTCTGCCCAGCAGGCGATGTGAGTCCAGCGTGCGTGCCTGATTTAATAAGACGGATCGAAAAATGCCAGAGAGCTCAAAGGATACATACCACGTACCAATTTTTGGCAAGGACGTGATTGGCAGCGCCAAAAATGTGGTGCGTGTTAATTTTTTAAAAATCAGTACAGGACGCGCAAACTTTTCTCCCTTGCCATATATTTCATCGCCAACGTTCTTGCCAACACGGCACCACCACACTTCGCCCTGCTTAAAAAATTTTGCCGGCCGTTCGTCCACGTGTAATGCAATTTTCTGTCTGCACCATGCACAAAAAATTTCTATGATTCCAAACATACCCCTCCCTTTGTAAGTTACCGCACGCGTGATGCGCGAGTGATTAATGCGGGGATTTTAAAACAGGGGCGCGAGGATGTCAACTGATTGACAACCCCCCGCCCCCTTGCCATACTCCCCTTACTTACTTCCACATCTATGCGCACCCGCTTTCCACTTGTGGCCGGTTTATTTGTTGGCATTCTGCTTGCCGCTGGCACGACCGCGTCTATTGCGTACGCCGCAAGCTACAACGATTTGAATTACTATCAGAAACAACAATTTTGGATGTGCTGGGACGCGAAGTGCTCGGCGCTGTTGGCGGCGCAGCAATATGGCGAGTATCGAGCGTGCTCGCTCGCGTGTTTTGATGCGGCGGTTGCGGCGAGTGTGTCGGTGGCAACATGTAGTGACACGGATGGCGCCTGCGCGGCGTAGAAATTAAGGTTGGATCCAAAAAAATTGTGGGAAAGGATTGCGGGTCGAGTCAGGATCAAAGCGCACGTGGCCCGTGTGTGCGTGCTCGCGCGCACGTTCGAGTTTCGCGGCGCTCGCAAACGGAATTTTCGGCAAACCAGCAACGTCCATGCGCGCTGCGTCATGTATCGTGTGCACCCCTGCGCCCCGAAGCGCATCATGTGACCGCGCGTCGAGATTGTAGATGAGCGCAATGTCATCGGCCGCCTGCGCCTCCTGCACGCACTCGTGATACCACGGACTATTTTTGCAACTCGATGTGAGCCGCAGCGGCGGCTTTTCGCCATGCATCACTGCAAGAATGTTGGTGATTTGTTTCTGCGTTTCCGCGCGGTCTTTTGGTGTGATGGTGAACGGAATGCGCTCGTGATCGCGATTGATGATTGCGGTTTCGCTCGGATACACTCCCTGCATGTGTTCCAGGATGTTCGCGTAGAGTGTCAGCTGCAATTTGTGTTTCTTATCGAGCTTGCTTGAGGATTTAATGTCGACGGGCGTGCTAGATAATCGATGAAAATTGATAGAACTAAATAAACACTAAAAAACGCTTATTTGTGTTAAAATACAAATACTGTATATTTATATATATGTCACCAAAGTTGAAGGCTCTATTTGTACAATTAGGAAATATCTTAATTGTTGTCGCAATAATTTTAGGAATGTATGTATACAGTTGGTTCACCGATGGATCACTTACAACTGTTGATTCATGTAGCGGATCTTATATTGTAGGTAAATACGAGATCAAGGATGTAAAAAGTCAATGTCCTAATTTAACTAAAGAATCTTTGAGAGCACAAATTAATGATCACTTTATTCGGTTTGATGGAAAAAATGCTTTTACAACTAAAGAGAAAATGATTCAAGATGTTGAAGAAAATTTTTAACTTAGTTGCATGTCAGACGAGTATCGAAACCATCATTATGTGCCACAATGGTACCAAAAACGGTTCCTGTTGCCAGGAGAGCATCATCTGTTTCAATTAGACATGAAACCTGATACGTTTGTGGATCCTCGCGGCGTATCGCATATTGTAGAGCCTTTAAAGTGGCAGGGTGTAAGAAAATGCTTTACAGCTGATGATTTGTACACAACTACGATTCGCGGAATTGAAACAAGGGATATCGAAAAATATTTTTTTGGTGCCATTGATGCAAAGGGTGGGCCAGCGGTTGAATACTTTGAGCAATATGAACATCCGGCAAGATATTGGGGCACATCTCTCCAGGACATTTTATTGTACATGAGTGCCCAGAAACTTCGAACCCCAAAAGGACTTTCATTTTTGGGAAGTAAATTCGGTACGCGCGATAAACATACTATTCTTAGACAGATGATGAGATTAAGACAGTTGCATTGTGCCATTTGGACGGAATGTGTGTGGCTTATTGCTGATGCATCACAGTCCGATACAAAATTTATTATTTCTGATCACCCAGTTACTGTTTATAACAGAGAGTGTGGGCCTCGCTCATGGCGATGCAAAGAATATAATGATCCAGAAATTTGGCTACAGGGCACACATACAATTTTTCCACTCTCTATGAATAAGGTACTTATCCTGACTAATCTTTCTTGGATGCGAAATCCATATCAATGTGCAACTAATTTGCGGCCAAATCCGAATCCATTACGCAACGCCATTTTTAATTTTACTGAAGTGCAAATTTTGAGACATCTTAACGAACAAGAAGTGCGCGAAATAAATTTCATTATTAAAAGTCGAGCACACAGATATATTGCTGCAGCTCGAAAAGAATGGTTATATCCAGAAAAATTCATCTCTAAATCAGATTGGAATAGATATGGTCATGGTTATTTATTAATGCCTGATCCACGGCCTATTAATTGGGGAGGTGAAGTATTTTGGGGAAATAAAGATGGAACTGGTGGAGCGATGGATGAATATGGCCGATTGCCTGGAGATCCTGACTATAGCAAAGAGACAAAAAATCGTACTGAGCATGACACACTACAATGGTTCAAAGGAGAATTTGCAAATCTAGTCGGACCCTATCGCAGAGGGAGATGTATGCCCGCTATGTCCTTGGAACCGGAACGCGATGCCGATGATTTTCATCAATATCATGTAAGTCTTCAGAAAAAAAACTCCAAAGAAAGATACCAGCAGAGACGTGAAAAGTAATATCTAAAATGGTTCGCCAGAATTAGTTTTATATGTGCAGTGAGTACTTTTAGGATGCCCTAGAATCGATGAGGGCCAATAGGACTAAAATAGCCTTAGCATCTCCGCCACCATCCTCCATTTTATATTTTATTCAAACCTAAATTCTTCCTAAAAAATTCCTCCGTCTCCTTGTCTGTAAAATACACATAACACCCCTTCATTCCTCGAGTCATCAAGGTCCTGTATGTATTTTTTATAATTGCATCTAGACGAGCTTTTGTTCCAATAGGATCCTCTTTCATTAATCCTTTCCAACCATGCACTGATTTATCTCCTCCGCTTCTTTTGCTGACATCGGTAATTACTTTACCATTTCGTACAGTAAGATCATGCCCGACAATAACCCCGACATAATCAACCTCAAGACCTTGTGCCGTATGAATGCACCCCACCTCAGTTACTGAGTCTGGCTGTGCGATCCATGTTTGACCATGCGAATTCAGATTCCAAGTTGCTGCATAATCGCCTATTACAATATCTTTTAACGATGGCTGTTTTTTACTAATCCATTTCCAACAATATCCCGCCACCATTCGAGCTTTATTTTTTTCTTTGTTTTTTTCAATGATAAAATCATGCAATTTTTGAGGATCATCAAAAATACAAAACTCGTAGTCACTATCATCCAGTATAATATTGGCGGTCTCACGAATTTGTAAAGTATTATCTAACCATGAAAGATACCCATCAGAACCGTTACAACGAAACTGCGATTCTAATGACATTTCTGTAACCTTCGCACCTTGCTGCTCAGCAAATTTACGAATTTCACCTTTTTCACCAATATCATTAAGCGTCACTTTCTGATCTTCATCAATGAAAAAAATGCTAAACTTACTTGCATTTATTATTTCCTTAATCTGATTATCGCCCTTACCAAAAAAATTAGATTTTTCTGTTAATCTATGCGCCTCATCAACTATTAGAATGTCAAAATCATTAGCATCAGCATCAACAAAAGATCCGGTACCAGAAAATAAGTTTGAAAACTCTGTTCTCCTAAAAGTTTTTGTTAACATTGACTCAAACACTAAGCGTGGTGCAGAATTTCGTGTAACATAGCGTGCATTTAATCCTTTTTTGGTAGCCGACAATAAATTAATAGCGACTACAGATTTACCGGTTCCAGGACCTCCATTTACAATAAGTACATTTTTATTTTCATGACTTGAACTTCGAGCCAAGGACAAAGCTGTTTCATAAACAATTTTCTGATCATCGATCATTATGAATTCATCGTTACCCTTAAGCATCGATGCAATACTATCTGCTAATGCTTTTGATGGTCTAATCGCACTATTATCAATTCGAAATAATGTTTTTTTATTATCTCCATACTTAATGTATTGAGCAATAAATTTTTGCAATTTTTCCTTATCACCCTTACAAAACGCAGGAGACTGATCTGTGTAGCTTTTATAAAAATCATGATTGATAACACTGTCATCAATCTCATTATGTAGGTATGAACACGATTCTAATTGAATTCCTTCATTATAAACTGTTGCATTAAATCCATTAAGCAAAGTTGTATAGGACCACGCTTGATAAGACGGGTGTAGCTCTTCACTTATATGACCATACCTAAAAGTCGCTTCTACCATTGCATCTTTATCAGTGAGGCGCGTGTTCGTCCATTGTTTCAATTCAATCACAACTACCTTTTCATGTCCATGGTCGTCTTGTCCTGTAATTAAAAAATCGATGCGATTTTTTGTGCGTGGAATTGAATATTCAATCGCAACTCCTGAATCATCTGGAATTGTACTGGTCTGCATCACTTTATACATGGCATCTCCTAATGAGTTTTTCCATGAATTATATTCACTGCTACCGACCTGAACATTAATATTCAATTTTTCTTTTACTTGATCTCTTATTACATCTTCAATTCCGTTTGAAGCATCCTCTAAAAACCCTAACTTTGTTGACTGGTAAACGATCATATCTTAAAGATCAGTATATTTTGTATGCTTCCCCTTTGCTTTTTCTACTGGATATTTTTCTTCATTCTTCTGCATTTTATTTTCAACTGCGGTGCCAATATCGATATTTAAATCATACGCCATCAAAAGCACCCAATATAAGACATCTGCAAGCTCCTCGCTAATAGCTGCTTTATTTGAAACCAAATATTTTTTAATCTCATCTTCATTTTTCCACTGAAAATGCTCCATGACCTCAGCTGCCTCCAATACTAGTGATAATGCTAAATCTTTTGGATTATGAAATTGCTTCCAATCGCGTGCATCTCGAAATGTAGTAATTTTGGCGGTCAAATCTTCAAGAGTATTCATACTGACTAATATTAGTTGAAAATGCAAACAAATGCCATAGTGACAGAGTTTTCAACACTTATCCTATAGAGACATACGTGTGTGATATAGTGAAAGTACTATGGAAAAAAATCAAGACACAACACAAGAAGCTATTTTTCAATCAGTCTACGAAACAAAAGGTTTACTCAATCTTGTGCGAGGGGATCTTGCGCACTATTTCAAACAAATTGGATACTTATTAGGAGCTATTTTAGTAACATTAATCCTGATTTGTTATAAAATGTGGCAATAGTGTTATCCCCAGAGAACTTGTGTTATACTAACAATACATTGGGAGTCGGGCGACTTCATACTTGACAAAAAACCGCTTTTAATACACAATGCCCGAACAAATCAAAAACCGCCGCGTCCCGCTAAGAACAACGGCGGCTTTGATTGCGAAACTACTAGAGACTGACGTTTTCGTCGGTCTCTTTTAGTTTCCCATCGTTTGGCTTTTCACTATCCACCCAAAAGCGAAATACGCCTTTGCGCTTACAGCGATACACGCCATTGATGGTGGTGCACTTCCGGAAAATGTATGGCATAAACCAGTAATTTTCAACTGCGAAGGCAGTCACTCGGAGCTTAAGTGCTCCCGACGGTCAAATACTTCCTAAACCCGTCGGGAATCGTCAAGCGAAAAATGAAAAACCACCAAAAGCGTCTACCCTGCCCACGCTGTCTAAACAGTCCGTCGGCAGTGTTAGAGCACCCGACGAAACTCTCGTTTCGGCAAGGTAGCACTTTTGATGGTCAATCCCCTGTGTGCATTAGGATTGAATGACGCTTTCTCTGGCTCTAAACAGAGAATAAATTGGGATGTGCAACGAACTCTGATAGTATGCGCTTGCTTAGATCAAACTGCAATATCTGTGTCAAGTCCACTAAGTTTACTCTTCTTAAACCTCAAAAAAATTATCCAACCAGTGCAGAAAGCAAAGTCTGAAATCGCATGCCTAGTTTTCCACAGCCCTTGCTATTGACAAGATACCATAATTATGGCACCCAGTAGTAAGGTGCTTAATTTATCTTTTTAGTCTTATGAACAACCCAGATGTTTCGTCACGATCTTTGAATTTACGGATAGTCTTACAGCAATTCATTACAAATGCTACGACTAAATTTTGCGTGATTGAAAGAAGCCTGAACGCCCTTAAAGAGGGTCATCATGAGATCATGGAATTCCTGAGATATAATCTTATGCTTCGAAAGGAGACTGCTGATTTAATCCTGTCTCTTAAAACCGAATTAAAATCAGAAATATCAAAATCTAAACATGAACTAATGGACTACATCGATAAAAAACACAACAAATAAGTCATTATCAATTAGGGAGCTTCGATAAGCTTTTTACAAGAAATTCTTCCACTCCCCTCGCCACCCTCCCCATCAACGCCCTCTTAACTCCCATCATCCACTCCCTCCACTCCACCTCCATCGTCCCCGAATCCCTTAAATTATCCAGCAAATCCGCAACCTTAATTGCCCAGGCATCGGAGTCGTCAGCCTGCACCAATCGCGCAATCATAACAACCCAACGCGCATCGTTGCCCTCAATCGACGCGTCATGCGAACACAAATCCACGAGCCCAACGACGCGCTCGCTAAACCCTGCCGCGCGCAACTCCGCCAAAGACACGCCGCCATCCTCGACAATGTCATGCAGGAGCCCCGCCAGACAAACGTCGAAACCGTATCCATGTTCCTCGAGCAAATCCCGCACATGAAACGAATGCGTGTATGCGGGCTTGTCCGTCGTGCCCTTGCGCATGCCCGGGATGCGCGTAAGGACGAGCACACTCGCACGGTGTTCTGGCGTCTCACACAATTGTGTGAAGTAATCGCTCGCAGAAAAGCGTTCACGCCCATCAAGGGCTGGAGAAATCCATGCATCCTCGCCATGATGTGCCCAATACACCCCCATCATCTGATCATCGCCTTCAGCCGCAATCAACGCCCCGCGATACACAGATTCCACAATGCCTTGCGCATACGCAAGCGCGTCATCATAACTCTCAAACGTCCCAGCAGTTTGTCGGTGCTCCGCAACATCTTCAGGTGATATAAGAGGTGTGTGGAAATAATCATCTACATTTACAGTATACATATGCCGCAAAAAATAAAGGTGGCTCGGAAATTAAATCCACCATGCCGCGCGCACCACTCGGCGCACAGCTGTGAATGAAATCTCCCAACCACTTTGTAGTTAGTCGCTATAGTCCATCTGGCTCCCGACAGATTTCCCCGGTTGCCTTGCCCATTCGGGCAGGATCTAAGCGGTGCCATTGTCCCGGCACTAAGGATTAAGTTGTGACTCTTACAAATGCATTATAGCAGAAAATGTTTCGAGGGTCAAATTCACATATCGAGTGACCCCCGTAGTTTGCTAGCGAATGAGTTCGCTTAGCAAGGAAGTGTACGGGAGATTTGAAGGGGTGTCGATGGTACTATCAAAAACATGAGAGCACCCGCGCGCATGATAAAAAATCTTCGCAAAATAAATCCGCCGTCCCCCTTGTCAGCTGCCGCGATTTCTCCGACCGAAACAAATCAGCTTTGCTGCAATCCACCGCATGGTGTTTATCAAATATTTGATGAATTTATATTTCGCCATCGGATTATCTCTAATCTCTGAAACACGAAAATCTGTAAAATCATCGCTTATCTCAACTTTATAGGAAACCGAGAAGGTTTCATGTAACTCAGTAACGGTATATACATATCCGTCTTGACCAGAAGTGGCGTGTCCAACAAGATAGATAGCCCTAAAATTATGTCTTCCATTTATCGCCTCTCTAACTTTATTTCTATACCATAAATCAGTGCCGTCAAAAAATACAACCAAAAACTTACCTTCAGCATAATCTACCCCTCTCTGTATTTTCTGATTAATCGCTTCAATGATACGCGCCTCTCCCTTTGGTAGCTGTTTTTTTCGATCAGGAAAATTCATTGCAACCACATGCTCCGTTTCGACGCACTGCCCAGTTTTTCGATCTATTATTATTCCATCACATTTATCATCATCAGAAAAAGTTACCTCATCTCCATTTAATTTTCGAAAAACAGCGCACAATAACCAATTAGCCCATGCTTCTCTCGGTCTTAACGAAAAATTTGTGATCGACCGGCCGGTGCGCAAAAAATCAGGATCCTTAACCATCGGTTCAAAATCCTTAAGCAGTTTTTTAAAATCTTTTATCATCCTTACTTCTTTCATGCATTATTTTTTTAAAACTGGCGAAGAGGGTATGGCGACCCTCGTTCGCTCATGCTTTTTATTTAATCAAAATATGCCCGAACAAACTTATCATTTTAAAAACTCTCTCGGATAGGTTTTGATATCCCACCACTGATTTTGAAAATCACAGATTATTTTTGATTTCCATTTTCTATTTTCTGCATCATGAAAATAAACAAACAGGCTGACATGGCACTCACCGTTAATAGGCAGACTAATTCGATAAAAACTATTTATTGCTCCAGAGCATGTTGGTGCTTGCACCTGACCATTTAATTCATAAGGCTTTCCATTAAATTCATATGAATCGAAATAAAGTACGCGAGTTCCAACATTTTGAATATAAATAATTTTACTCTCGTTTTGAGTTGCAATATCCTTCATGATACCCAAGGATGCATATAATTCCACACTGTCTTGAATTTTTGCTTGTGTTTTTCCTATCCAATACGCGAAAGCACCTACAATTCCAACAGCAATTGTGTTAAAAAATGTGGAGTTAAGAAATTTAACTAATTCTTCAAAATTCATAATTTGATCATATAGTAAAACGCTTCCTCATAATACATTCCTTACTATCAAACAATCCTCACAAAAAACCTCTTCCCTTTCTGCACCACAACCCCCTCTTTCTTCGCTTCAACCATCGCCGCAACATCCTCAACCACAACCCCATCAACCTTAACACCGCCCTCCTCAATCTGCCGCCGCGCCTCACTTTTCGAAGAACAAAAACCAACCTCAACCAACACATCAACCAACGCCGCCTGCACCCAATCAACTTTCACCACCGGCATATCCTCCGGCACGCCACCCTGCTGATGCACCGTCCGAAAATGTTCCTCTGCCGCGCCCGCCGCCGCAGCGCCCCAGTACATCCCAACAATCTCGCGGCCCAAACGCATTTTTAAATCGCGCGGATTCGTGCCCGCAGCCAACGCAGAACGCATCTCGACAATTTCGGCGAGATCAATGCGCGTTGCGTTCATAAAATATTCCAAAACCAGTTCGTCCAAGAGCGACATCACCTTGCCATACATGTCCGCGGGCTCGTCCAATAAATTGATGGTGTTGCCCCACGACGACGACATTTTGCGGCCGTCGAGACCGGCGATGAGCGGATTCACAATGATGTTTTGCGCGGGCTGGCCATAGAATGGTTGCAGCGAACGGCCGGCGAGCACATTGAAACGCTGGTCAGTGCCGCCGAGTTCGACGTCGGCCGTGATCGCCACCGAATCGTACGCCTGCATCAAGGGATACAGCACCTCGCGCAAACTCACGCGCTTGCCGCCGTCGAGACGCTTTGCAATGTTTTCGCGCGCGATAAATTCCGCCACGCTAAAATGATTCGCCATCTCGCCAATTTCCTTGAAGCCCAGTTTGCCGAGCCACGTCGAATTAAAATGAATTTCCGCGCGGTCAAGGTCAATAATTTTGCCCGCCTGCGCGACGTATGTTTTGAGGTTGGCCGCAATGTCCGCCTCTGTCAGCATCGGGCGCTCTGCTTCCTTGTCCGACGTGTCGCCGATGATGCCCGTGAAGTCGCCGACGATGAATACTACTTGATGGCCGAGTTCTTGGAAGTCACGCAATTTTAGCAGCGGGATTGAGCGGCCGAGATGCAGGTTGGGTGACGTTGGGTCAATGCCCAATTTGATTCGTAATGGCGCGCCGGCTTTTAGCTTGGCCTCCAAATCTTCGCGTACAATACATTCGGCCACGCCACGGTCTAGGATTTGGGAGATTTTTGCGGGGTCGGTGGAGATTTTCGCGGTGTGGGGCTTGGCCATAGATTGGAAATTATAGTGGTATGGTAGCGGAAAACAGCGTGCTTGACAACTTCTTTTGCCCGCAGTATATTCAACGCACGATCTCCGATTCGGAGATCCCATCTTCGGGGAAACCCAATAATCGCGGCCAGCAATGGCCGCGATTGGATTTTATGAGGTCAGTAATTTTATAAACTGCTCGCGAACATTATTCAGCGTCTGTAAATCAACCGTGCCGACGTTTTCGAGCAACCGGCGTGCATCCAACGTTCGCGATTGATTTAAAATAATCCATCGCCGCGTGCCGCGCAATTCCATTTCCACATACCACGAGCCGCATCGTTCAACCGAAGTCAGTGGCAGCGCCAAAAAAATATTCCGGCTAAATTTTTTCAACACCAACACCGGCCGCGCGAATTTTTCGCCCTTGCCATATAACTCGTCGCCAATGTTCATGCCAAAACTGCACCACCACACCTCGCCCTGCTTAAACAACAGCGGCTGGTGTTCGGCAATATGCAGCGCAATTTTCTGGCGACACCATGAACAAAAAATTTCGATGATTTCAAACATACCTCCCCTTATGTTTTGTTATGGTGCGATGTTAAACAAAATCAATCACGCTGTCAAATTAAAATGAAGCCGTCACACTCCCCCAAAGATGTAACGGCTCACGTGGTAGTACACCACCTCACTTGTTGTTGACTAGCCGCGCGCGCCCCGCACGACTTCGATCTCGAACACGTAGATACCCAGCCGTTCCTTTGCCGGCGGGTAAATGCTGTGCAGCAAATCGACGACGCCCTGACGCGACATGTCCGCAGCGATCCGCGTGTGATCTTCTTTGCCCATCATCGCGTCGATGTTCGGGAACACGCGCACGCCCTTGACGCGCACATCGCACTCTTCGTCCGAGGACATGAAGTGGATGGTGTCGCCCTGCTTAATTTCCTTGATGTTGGGGTAGCCGGCGCGCACTTCAAGGGTCTTGTCCCCCCGCTTGATCTGACGAAGCAAATGTCCCTTGACGCGAATGTTCCGATTCATAGTGATCTCCAAGTCGTTGCTCCACTGCTGGGTGGAGAATTTAATGTGGTACGCAGCTGGCATCTGCGCGTTCTGCAGCCAGCCCAGCCGCTGCAGCACCATGACCTCCGGAACCGAAGGGACACAGTGCACATACAGCTTGCGACCGAACGCGCGCAGCATGTACGGAATGTCGATGAGCAGCGCAGCAAACGCTTCCGGCGTCTTTGCAACGCAGGGCATGAGCTTGATCGGCTCACCCTTCTTGGGGGTGCAACCAACAACGCCCAGCACCACTCCATCGCTGTCAACGGCAACGTACACGAGCTTGAACTTCGCATTCACCTCGCGCGTGTGCCGCCGCCGGTAGCCGGCGTACAATGCGTCGATCCACGAATCGTCCACGCCATCAAACTGTGGCGCGAGCTTTTCGAGAATCAGCGCACGAACCTGTTCGCCGTGCTGCTCCTCATCGAATTCGCGGACCGAAATGTGCTGACGATCACGCTCTTCGATGGCCTTCACGTCGTCGAGCGGCTTATAGATCATGACTTCCGTGCTACCGGGCTTGTAGTGGCTTGGCGACTTGCCAGCCACGGAATAACCCATGTGACGGAAGAAACCGTACGCCTTGCCGTTGCTTTCGGCAACGGTTGCGTAGATCTGCCGCGAGCCATGTTCGCGCGCAAACGCTTCCGCGTGCGCGAGCAACTTTGACCCGAGACCGCCGACGCCCTGAAACTCCTTTGCGACGATAAGCGGGCTGATCTTGGTCGTCCTCTGCTTCTTGACCACGAGATGCACCATTCCCGCCCGCCAACCATTCACCTCGATGATGAACATGTGCTGCTCGGCAGAAAAGTGCCCGACGTTATCCGTGCCGCCGGCCATGTGCGCGTCGTAGATGCGGGTTGCATGCGCTCCGTGGTCACCGTTGTACCACTCGGGCAGCGCCTCCTCCATGATGCGTGCGACGAAATTGAAATCACCCTCCCGGGCTTCCCGGATGACGACGTGCTTTTGCACAACCACGACACTGTCAGCCATGATGGCCTCCGAGTTCCACCAAGAATGCACTGCGCACCTTGTGTGTGGAACTAATAATCAATCACGGACTTTCCGAGCTTGATTATCCAAAGCCTAACACTTTTATTGATCTGAGTCAACTAGTCCACCAACCGAATCCGAATCCCCAACACCCCGAATTTTGCCTCATCTTCTTTTGAATAAAAGCTGTAAATTAATTTCTCGAGCGCCTCCACGCTTTCGCCACCAAACATTTGCGGCGAAAAATCGGCAAATAATGCTGAAAAAGTTGGGTAACGTAAAAGGCCGATAACTTCCGCCGAAATCGTTTGCTCCAATTCCGGATTGCGTTTAAAAATTAACGTATCGCCCAGTTGAATTTGCTGACGTTTTTCATCATACAAACGACATTCGATTCCCTTGGTACCGGCCGTGATGGCATTGAATGGCGCTGGCTGAAGCTTCAGTTCGTGAATCATATGCAACGAGTGTAACGAATGATTGATTTTTTGACAAGGCGCGGGTCGGGTGGCTGATTTTCTATTTGACTACCAACTCAACTCCACATATACTCTACTCACACTACCCAATCGGGTTCGAGGCCGCCTTCACGGGCGGCCGTATTATTTTCCGAACACTACGCGTCTCACTTGTGACATCACATACTCAAACTCACATTCATCCAGCCGTCTCATTTTTCGAATGAGTCGCCGCATATCAAAAACTTTAAGTTGATTTAAAACCAAAAATGATCCACCGCTAATTTGCAGAAATAAATCGTTGCATCTCACGGTACTCGTCAATGGAATTGCAAAAAATATGCCGCTCCCGAATTTCCGCACCACCAAAACCGGCCGCTGAAACATTTCGCGCTTTCCGTTTTGTTCGCGGCCAACATTTTTTCCAATCGAACATACCCAGATCTCTCGCTCACGACAAAAATGCGCAATCGCTTCAGCGCTCAATCGTTGTTTCAAAAAATTCCATTCACCGAATAATTTCCCCTCCATATAGTTGGAGAGATATTACAAAATTATTCCGTTGCCGTCAAACTTGAAAAAAATTGCACCCCAGCCAAACGTTTCCGTTCAAGTTGGGGTGTTGTTGTGCGCGCCGAGACGCTGATTCAGCGACTAATCACCGTCGGGCGAAGTATCGAACGACACGACGCACAGGTTGCGCTTCAGTCCGTCGCCACGCGCGTGCGAGTAGAGCAGGCGCCGGCTCGGATCTTGCGCGGCGTAGAAGCCGTAGCACGCCGTGCACGTGTCACCGTAGGATTGGCTATAGGCGTTGTCTTCGCGCGCGCACCATGTGCGCCGAAACTCACCGCGGATCAGCTCCGGCAAGCTGATCGAAAAATGGCCAGTGTGTGGCGGATTCACGACAACTTCCGGCGGAAAAAGCTCACCCCCGTTGGCGAGTCCATCGCCGTACCGCGCCGCAACCTGCTGACGCAGCGTGTCCACGTTCGGGTGTGCGTAGCAGCACTGCTGCACGCCACCGTCGGTGAAGAGGTCAGCGTCCGAGATCTTGATCCCCTGCTCATCGCACCACGCCAGAGCCGTTTCGAACACGCTCTTGCCGCCCGGCCGCTCCGGCATGACGCACTTGAGGCCGAGGTGGAAGAAGAACATGGCGGCGATTTCCGTGCTATCCGAAGAGTACACGAGCAGCACGCCCCAGTGAGAATCTGCAACGCGGAACCCGAAATTCGTGCGAGCGGCGCGCGGATTGCGCACAACGCCGATGTTGGACTTCTGCCGCGCGCGGAACGAAAGACCGCCAACCGTCTCGAACGCCGGATCTTGGATCTGCGCATCCGTGAAGTCCACGACCACCTCGTTGGGGTCAGCGCCTTCCGGATTCCTCGGATCCCAGAACCCGACCTTGAGCACGTTCACCGGTCCGTCCGCCGCCTCTGCCTCATGCAACGCACGCTCGCACTGAATGCCGTTCATGGCGTCAAACGGTTCGGTAACCGTGAGGCCGAGGGCGCCGGGCCCCCAATAGCTGACGTGGTCACTGCTCGAAGCCCCAGAAATTTCATGTTGCAGTGTGGGCATTGCGCCCTCCCTTATTTCGCCGAAGTTATTTGTGTAGTGGCGAATGTGAAAAGAGTAGCAGCAGATAGAAAAAATGTCAATCAATCCACACAGTACTCACACTTTTCCCACATCATACACACCATGACGCACAACCATTCCCTGCTATACTCAACTTCATCAGTCACTAACTTTTTTTCGTATGTTGCAGGGGGCAACAGCAGCAGTCATTCCCGCGCCGCAAAATCCTTTTGAGGCATTTGTTATCAATGCGCTCACTTGTTTGATGCGCAATGTCGAAGATCTCATCGAAACACAGCAATATTTAGTCAGTGTCGTGGTCACGCACGATGAACTTCACGATGTGCTTGAAGAACGGCTCGGTGTATTCAAGCAAGAGCTCAAAACAGAACTCAAAACTGAACTCACTACAGAGCTCCGCGTCGAAATTGGTGAAGACGTAAAAGCTCATACCACCAAAATGTTCAGCGAGTTTCGCGATGAAATCAGATCACTGCTCAAAAAATGTGATGGCCGTACCGACGATGTCGTCGTTACGCTCGAGCGAAAAAAAATTGTCACTCCAACGGAATCAAAAATTCTTCTCAAAACTTCGCCATTCGCCACATAAAAAATTGGCTGTGGAATACTTTACTTGACTAAAGTATTATCCTCTGGTATGCTCCCTCATATGCGCTGGGACACTCCTCAATCACAAGATCTCTTTCGTGCGCTCACGCGCATCAAAAATCCAAAACAAATGGGATTCTTTTTGCGCGATTTATTGACAGCTGAAGAAATTACTGAATTTTCTCGGCGCTGGCGTACTGCACAACTTCTGGCCGCGCAGGAAACGTATGAAACAATCCAGAAAAAAACTGGTTTGAGTTCCACTACCATTGCTCGTATTTCAAAATGGCTGACGCGCGGTACCGGCGGTTATCGTACTGCAATCAAAACAGCACAACATCATACGCACCACCATACACGCCTCTCTGTAGAGTAGATTTTTGCTGGACATCAATCCGTGCAAAACCCTCTCCGCAGAGAGGGTACTTTATTATTCATTCATTATTCAACTTCCCAACTATGAAAAAAATATTATTCATCGGCGGCACGCATGGAAACGAACCAATTGGCGTCAATGTCTTGCTCCGCCTCTCAAACACTCACGACACATTCGATTGGCTTATCGGAAACCCCCGCGCGTTTGAGCAAGGCACCAGAGAATTTGAAGGTGATCTTAACCGTAGTGCGCCCGGAGACGTAAATTCACCACAGTATGCCAGCCGCCGCGCTGCAGAAATAATCACGCGCGCACAGGACTATCAATATACGATCGATCTGCATGGTGCTACAGAGCCAACGGGCATCTTCTTGATCATTACCAACCCGTGTGCAGAAAACTTTGCACTTGCCGCACGGCTCAATGTGCAACGAATTGTAGTATGGCCAAGTTTCAGCGCAGAGTTGAAAGGACCCTTAAGTGAGTTTGTGCCATGTGGATTAGAAATTGAATGTGGAAATAAAAATGCGCCAGAAACAGAGCAAGCGCTCACCAAAATTCTCACAGAATTTTTAGCGAGTGATGTGTCCGCGCCTATTGATTGGCGCACAACACTTGCAACGCGCGAAATTTATGAAGTGCATGGCTCGCTGCGCGACACACCACAACAACAGCTCACTGAATTTGGTTCGGTGACTATAAATAATGAATCGTTTGTGTCCTTGTTTGTCGGCACCTACCAACCAACAACCGGCGTCGTTTGCTACAAACTGCGCCGCTACACAGGAGATTTCTCGTGAACAATCAAAATCACCTCGACATTCACTCTGTTCAATCCACTGATATTGATTCGCTTGTTGCGCTGTACCGCGCGTGTTTCGCCGAACCGCCGTGGTTTGAAGAATACGATGCGACGACGCTGCGTGACAAATTCGCTGCACATGCGCACAGCGCTGACTCACACTTTCTTGCGGCGCACCACAACGGCGTTGTGGTTGGCGGCTGTCTGGGCTACCACGTGCGCGAGCAACAGGATGTGTATGCGCTCATCAATCCCGAGTGGCGCGACGCATTCTACTTGAGCGAAGTGTTTGTGTCGCGTGGCGCGCGGTTGTCTGGCATTGCAAACCAGTTGATGGATGCGATCTTTGCCACGGCACTCGATCACCACTTCACCACGGCTGTTGTCCGCACGTCCATTGATCAACCGATCATTCAGCACTTGTGCGTGGACAAGCGTGGCATGCAGATTGTTGCAGAGCAGTCTGGCCGCCGGATTATCATGGCTGGAAAACTGTAGCACAAAGCCACCCTTCCCGCGCTTCAACACGCGGATCGGGTGGCTGATTTTTATTTGACAACATTTTGCGTGCCGTGCTATTCTCTAAATAGAGAAAGGTTTCCTCCGTGGTTTATACACCACAACTTGGCGGATGCCTTTTTCTGTTTTAAAGCCACCAAACGTTCGCTTATTCTTTCGGAAACACAGACATCAACCATTTTTCGCCCGTACGCTTCACCTCTTTTATTTGCACCACGAATGCATCACCGTTTGCCGCCGTACCAAAAAATCGATATAACATCTCGCCGTGCCGGTTTGGATTTTCCTTTACCGTTGGCGCAATTCGCGAATGTTCGATCAGTTCTATCGCGCACAAAAAATATTTTGCGCGACGCGCTTTATCTCGTACGTTTTGCTTTTCGTACAAATGATGCCAGAATAATTCAAGAAAAATTTTCTCCTTACGAAAATATGCAGACCGCACATACGGCCGTCGCTTGGTTCGCGCCGCAATAATTTTAAAATGCATCATCGCTTTTTTTCCAATTTCAGCCCATGTGATGCCGGTAATCTTATTTGCTTTTGTTTTGTATGCACCAAACATACCCCCTTTTATGTTTTGTTATGCGGCGATATTAAATAAAATCACACATGCTGTCAAATTAAAAAAGGGTGGCAGCCAGGATCCCGTAGAACCCCAGCCACCGCCCGTTGGGTGCCGAACCGAACCGTCAGGTCAGCCGCCGACCATCTTCACGAGCCACGCGTGCGCGAGGTGCTCGTTGACGTCGCCAGCGCGCAGCGCTTCGCGCAACTCCTGCTCGCTGAACCACCGCTCGTTCGGAGCACACTCGATCGTCGAAGCTTCCACCGTGATCACGATGAACGAGGCGTGCTTCCCGAGGAACCGAGCGCCGTCCGCGTGGATGAGAATTGCGCCATCCAGAGCTTCGTCTCCGACGAGTTCGGCGCGCCACGGACGCTTGCCGCCATGCGCCTGCCCGAGGTTTGCACGCGAGACCTGCAGCGTCGGAGCCAACAGCACGCAACCCGGCGTGTCGTTGCCCGGCTCTGCCTTTGCCTGAACGAGGCAGTTGCCTTGGACATCGCAGACCAGCACCACCACCCCTTCCTCGCCCGGCTTTGCCGCCTCCTTGATGACGACCTGCGGCCAGCCCTCAACCTCGCGGTTCGCCTCACCGACACGGATCGCATTAACCGTGAAGAACTTGCCGTCTTCGCGGCCGACATGGTGCGGGATTCCGCCCGCAACATTCTTCGCATTCATCACACACCAAGGCGCCGCCGCCTGCAACGGAATCTCCGTCACCTTCATGTTGCTCGCTGCACGACGCTCCTGAAGCCACTCTTGCCACGTGTTCATTTTGAACTCCGCAGGAGTTTTGCCCTGCTATTTAGCAGCCTACTTCAAATCCAGCAACTGTGCAAGGGTCTGCCCCATCTCCACATCCATTGCCTGATACAGCTCCGCGCGCGCGACCGGGTCGCCGGCAACCGCGCCTAAGTTCACTTTTTTCATAAACGCGCCCCACGTTGCACGCACTTCTTTCGCAATGGCAAGGCGGCGGGCAAAATTATTTCCCGCTTTGTTAAACTGTTGTTTTTTTGTTTCCATCTGTGTCACGAAATCAACGGCTGCTTTACGCGTGACGATTCCGTCCTCCAGATATTCTTCGGCGTATTCGGACAGATCATAAAATTTAAATTTCGCGTAGACAAACAGTTTCTCGCGCTGCGTGGCGAGGCACGCTGTTTTTTCTTTGCTTTTTAAATCTTTGCATTCGCGATACAGGTCGACGATGTTCTCACTCGACATCCCGATCACCTCGCGTGCGCATTCCATGCGCGGGCTGACGCCTTCCCTGTCCCAGCACGGACCAAAATTTTTATACAGCTGCACACACGCCGCTTGTTGCTTAACTGGTTTTGATCGACATTCTTCGGGCAGATATTTTGCCGCGATTTCTTTTTCCAATTGATCGTGCGGAAGTGCGAGCCGGCAATCAATGCGTGCGCGCAATGTTTTTAAATGAAAGCATTTTAATTTCCATTGCGCCGCGGCAGCCGGAACTGGAGCTGGGGCTGGTTTTGGTGCAGGTGCGGGGGTAGGCGCTGTCATCGGCAAAATACACGCCTCTGTTGTTTCAGGCTTTGGCGCAACTACGCTCGGACAGTCATCTGCGAGCATGCACGCGCGCTGCCGAACGCCACTCAGGAGACATGGCCCCCACTCGCCGCACGTCCACGTGTCTTTTGTACAAATAATTGGCGTACTCACCGTTCCGGAGCCGCCGCCACCTCCGCCGCCCGCAGCAAATACTGGCGCTGCAATAAATAATGCAAATACAAATGCCGAAAAGATGAAATGTTTCATAGAAGATTAATGTTGCGGGCACGCGGTGCGTGAGTCTTTTTTTCTACCCTGTAAATTGTATTACAATGTAATACAATTTACAACCATGCTAAAAACATCAACCACCCCGCCCAAGCCGCGCATCAATAATCCCCAACCGTTCCACAGCCTCGTCCAATTTTGCACGCTCGCGCTCGACCACCGCTGCCGGCGCACGCCCCACAAATTCATCGTTCGACAATTTCGCGCGCACCGCTTCAATATAATGCGCCACCTCGTCGCGTTCTGTCGCAAGCCGAATCGCCGCATCTGGCGACCCGGCGGCCTCAATGCGCGGAATCGCAACAACACCCTCTTCAATCACGCTCGCGAGCTGCCCGTCAGGCGCCGCATCAGCAAACAGCAGCGTGCATCGCCCCAGCCGCTCGATCACCAATTTCTGCTCGGCCAAGACCGGTGCGTATTTCGGCGACACAACCGTAACCGGAACAACGGCGCTCGCAGGCACACCAAAATCACTCCGCATCGCGCGCACGGCCGTGATCACCCGCTGCGCCCGCTCGAACTCACGTTCTGCTTCTGGATACAATGCCATCGCGCCATAGTCCGGCCACGACGCGACCATCAAAAAATCGTCAGCACCGCGCGCGTACGCTGACTGCCAAATCACTTCAGTCACAAACGGCATATATGGATGCCACAGTTTTAACAAATTTTGCAGCACATAATGGAGCACGTCGTGTTTGCCGCCCTCAACTTTTGCTCCCTCAAGATACCAATCCGCAAATTCATTCCAGGTGAAGTCGCGCAAAACTTCGCCGGCACGCGAAAATTCAAATTTCTCAATCGCCTCGCTGAACGCGCGCGCAACCGCGGCAAATCGCGACAGAATCCATTTGTCGAGCGTCGTTAATTCGGCGTTGGTTAAATCACTTTCAGTAATTAAGCGCTGATAAGTGCCACTGCCGACAACCTGTGAAAAAATATATCGCGAAATATTCCACAACTTGTTCGTGAAATTTCTGAAGCCCGCGATTTTTTCTTCAGACATGCGTGAATCATTTCCCGGCGTCTGTCCGAGAAGCAGCGCCAAACGCACGGCGTCAGTTCCATATTTCGGCGCAACGTCCAACGGATCAATCACGTTTCCAATTGATTTTGACATTTTGCGTCCATCGGCATCACGCACCAGTCCATGCAAATAAACGGTGCGAAACGGAACTTCACCAAGCGCGTATGTGGTTAACAAAATCATACGCGAGACCCAACACGCCAAAATATCATAGCCAGTTTCAAGCACGTCAGTCGGATGATATGTCGCGAGATCGCCGTTATCATTCGGCCACCCAAGCGTTGAAAATGTCCATGTGCCGGATGAAAACCATGTGTCGAGCACGTCCGGATCTTGCGCAACCGCACCGCTGCACGTCGGACACACGACCACCTCGTCGGTCGACACGATCGGATCCGGACACGACGCGCAATACCAAACTGGAATCCGATGGCCGTACCAAATCTGACGCGAAATGCACCAGTCGCGCAAATTTTCAATCCAATGAAAATATGTTTTTCCAAACCGCTCAGGAATGATTGAAATTTGATCAGTCGCAACCACATGACGCATCGTTTCTTTGAGCGTCACTTCTGCACCAGCCGCAATACCTACAACCGCGTGGCGCGACGATTGCTGAAATTTAAATTTTTTATTCACCGCCACAAACCACTGCAACTTTGGCAATGGAATTATTTCTGTGTCACATCGCGAACAGATCGGCACATTTTGCTCAATCTCTTCCTCTTTTTCAATCAACCGTTCCGCGCGCAACCATGCCACCACTTTTTCGCGCGCCTCATTCGTCGTCAAACCCGCGTACTCGTGACCCGCCGCTTCAGTCATGCGCCCATCTTCACCGATGATATGTGCGAGCGGCAAATCGTGTTGCAACGACATTTGATAATCAACCATGCTGTGCGCCGGCGTCACGCCCAGCGCGCCGGTGCCAAATTCTTTTTCAACAGCGTGATCGGCTATCACGCGCAGTGTCAATGCAGCACCACCAACGCCACCAAATGCGACGGTAAAGTTTTTGTTAACAAACGCCGCGTATCGTTCATCGCTCGGATGCACCGCAACCGCTGTGTCACCCAATTTAGTTTCTGGTTGCGTTGATGCAATGGTAATTGGAAACGCGCGATCGTACTTAAAAAAATAGAGTGTCGCGGTTCGCGTTTTTGATTCCACTTCATCGTCTGACAATGTTGATGCGCACCGCGAACACCAATTGATCACCCGATTGCCGCGATAGATCAAACCATCGTCGTACATTTTTTTAAACACGGTACGCACAGCGAGCGACCGCGGCGCGTCAAGCGTGAACGCTTCGCGCGACCAATCAAGCGACGCGCCCATTTTGCGAAACTGAAATTTGATACGATCGCGTTTGCTTTCGACAAACGCATCGATGCGACGGAGCAATTCATCGCGACCCAAATCGTGACGCGTCACGCCCTCTGCTTTAAAAATATCTTTTTCAACTTTATTTTGCGTCGCAAGTGCGGCGTGATCTGTTCCCGGAACCCAGAGCGCGCGCTTGCCGTTCATGCGCTGATAGCGAATGAGCGAGTCTTCGATCGCGAGCATGGTTGCATGACCAATGTGCAGCGTGCCAGTTGCGTTTGGCGGCGGCACCACAATCGTATACGGTTCACGTGTTTCAAAATCAGACAAATTCTCCGGAATAAATGCGCCGCTCTGCTCCCATCGCGCATAGGTGTCGTCTTCAAATTGCTGCGGCTCGTAGGCCTTTGGCATTTCGTGCATATAAAGGTATGGATATGGTAACGGAAAAAATAGTTTGCGACAAGGGGCAATCAAGTGGGAGGGTGGTGTGCGCACTTTCTTCCCGCGCGAGAGGCCAGCAACGCGCTTCAGAAAGTGCGCACACCACCCTTGCGACTCCATCACTCATTGCACGCAAATTGTTTTAATCTGTCAAGTCCAGCCATACAAACTTAACAAATACTCGCCAAAACCGCTCTTTTTTTGCTACATTAACGAAAATAATAGTGTAAGTCTGCGCCTGTACAACAAAACACTTGACCAAAACAACAAAATCTCGTATGATAACAAATCCTATTTCAGGCTAATTTTAGCCAAAAAACATGGCACTAACAGACATCCAACAATTTGAGCAGGCACTTAAATCGGCACACAACGTGCTCGTTGTTGTGCGTCCGCAGCCAAATCATGACGAAATCGTGTCTGCGTGCGCAATTGCCGAATGGGTGAAGCACCGCAGCGCGCAGGCGACAATCGTTTCCTCGAACTACGCGCAACCAAGCGCGCTGAAATTTATCCCCGCAACATCGAGCATCGATGCGTCTGCGGGGCAGCTGCATGATTTTTCAATTTCAGTTGCAGTGGGTTCGACCGGCGTTCAAAATGTTCGCCACGAATTAGTTGACGGCACACTCACCTTTCATCTGACACCAAACATCGGTGTGGTGACTGCGGCGAATGTTGTGACACACACGTCTGAATTTCGTTTCGATGCGATCATTGCGATTGGCGCGCCCGATCTTGCATCGCTCGGCGACGCATACACGCAAAACACCGCGCTGTTTAATGCAGTACCAATCATCAACATTGATTGTGCTGCGGCGAACGAACAGTTTGGCCACCTCAATCTGGTTGACATCACTTGCACGAGCGTTGCTGAAGTTGTGTATGCGATTTTTCGCGACACGCATGCGGACATCACGCAACCAACGGCACAACTACTGCTCACCGGCGTCATTGCCGCGACGCGCAGTTTCAAATTTAACGCCGTCAACGCGCGCACCTTGCAAACCGCAAGCGCACTCATTTCACTTGGCGCAGATCGCGAGCTCGTCGTGCACCATTTGTATCGACAACGATCGATCGCTGCGCTCAAATTGTGGGGTGCGGTGCTGTCGCATTTGCAATCTGATCCGCAACAGCCGCTCATGTGGAGTTCGCTCACGCGCGACGACTTTGTGCGCGCCGGTGCGACTGAACGCGACTTGCATGATTTTATCGACGAATTAATTTACACGGCGCCGGGCGTTAAAGTGTTTGCATTAATTTTTGAAAAAGGCGACGACATTTCTGTTATCGTTGACGCACAAAAACCGTATTCGGCGTCTGCGCTCGTCAGTGGTTTTTCAGAAACAACTGGTGGCGTTGGGCGCACGACGTCAACGCTTGGTGGCTTTGCGCTCGCGGATGCGACTGCACGCGTGGTCAATGTGCTGCGTGCAAAAATGCGCGGGTAATTAATTTTGTTAAAAAAACGGCCGGCCGCTCGTGCACATCAGGTGTGTGTGCAGACGAGAGGCCGAACCAGTTGTGCTCACGCGCGCACGAGTGCTGCGTTTCGATTGATGAGCTCGCGTACTGGATCGCGCAGACGAGGCGACAATCGGATCGAGATGCAGGGCACGCCGTTCGCAACCTGACCGCGCCACGCAGGAACCGTGAGATGATCGTCGATGCGCCGACACAAGGCATTTGGTTCAAACAGCGGATCATAATAATCCTGTAAGTCGAACGCCCGCACGAGCTGTGCCGTGGAAAGCACTACCTCGCCGCTGACGCGCCCGCCACCGAATCCATGTTCACGCTTCCACTTCAACGTGTAGCGCAACTTCCACCAGCCACGCGACTGCCTGCAAATCGCGAGCGTTGCACCGGTGGTATTGCTCTTGATCACCACCACATGCGAACGGGTGATGGAAACCTTGAAATTCTTCGCGTCCCAATGCGCTTCGATTCGATGCACCGGCTCTTGAACTGCCGTCACTCCCGTCCCCGCTTCTGTCCCGAATGTGATCATACCGCTCCTTTGGTGTTGTACAAAATGTTGTGTTTGTTGTTGCACAGACCGCGAACATGATAGCGCGTGGTGTTTTAAAAAACAAGTAGCATGGATGGATTCGCCTGCTCGCCATGGACGCTCGCAGGCCCGGATGGATTCGATTTTGACGCGAAGCATCTCGCGTCAAAATCCGGCCAGCGCGCCACGCGTCCTGCACTTGCTCGGACGCGCGCGCTGTCTTCGAATCCATCCTCCGCACAAATATAAAAATTCCTGACATGATTGTCAGGAATTTTTATATAGGCCCGGATGGATTCGAACCATCGATCCCAGCGTTATAAGCACTGTGCTTTAACCAACTAAGCTACGGGCCCGCGTCAGCGAACAAACTCTATCATCTCTTGAAATATTTTTCAATCACGGATTCACGATCTTCCACACCATGCTTGGCATAAAACTTTTGTTGTCGAAACCATTCGCCGTGACGATGTAAATATCGCCAGCCGCATTCACAGCAACACCTTGCACATCGCGATACAACGGATTAAATTGCAGCGTGCGAATCTTGTGACACGCTGTATCGAAAATAAAAATACTGCGACTGCCATTGTCGGAGACAATGATATTCCCGCTTGGCGTTACGGCCACATCTTCTGGCGCGCGCAAACCGCTTGAATTATCCGCGCACACCATGAGCGGTTTGTTGGGTTCGTACAAAAAAATCGTGCCACTTACGTCATCCGTAATCACAAATTTTTTGAGTTGCGGATGCCACACAATTCCTTCGGGCGCCACAAATTTTTTGTGCGTTGGTTTTTCAACGGTAACACGGCCGCTTGGTGTGATGTGTGAAATGGAACGCGCGCTTTCGTCTAACACCGTAATGATGCCGCTCGCGCTCACACTCAAACCTTCCGGATGGCGCGGAAAATTTTCGCCAACCGGCACAGTGCGCCATTCGCCACTTTTCATATCGCGTGCAAATATACGGCCTTGGCTACTATCAGAAACGTACAGCGTACTCGTGGTAAACGCAACACTATCTGCATCGCGCAACAATTGTGTGCTATCAGGCACACGCTGTATAGCGTCACGCACATCAATTAAAAATGCACCGGACGCACGCGGCGTTTTGTGCTGCCACGCCGCAGATTCATTTGCAACAGCAACGCCGTGCAACGGATGAAAATCCAAATCATCCGTGTGAAATAAACCATCGCGCTCATCGGCGATACGTGTTGCAGCGTACGCGTTGTTTGCAAGTAGACCCGGTGGTTGCGTGACGATGGTGGTGGCCACGAGCATAAGACACAGAGTAGTCATCGTGCTCACGAGCGCAACACTGCAGCGCGGATATGCGCGGTGCGCCGCCGCAGCGTTCACTACGCGACTGCGAAATTCACCCGCAACAATTACTGCGGCGCCATACGCAAAAAATGCCGACGCTATAAATTCAAAAAATTCTTCCCACGCGTTGAGAAAAAATTTCGGCGACCAAATCATTTCCCACGCGTGGCCAAATTCATAATTATGTTCCAACCACCACAACGCCGCACGCCGCACCAAAGCATGCGCGGCAAAATCAAACGTATCAAAAATTGTGGCGAGTACAAATAACAGCATACCGAAAAAAATAATCCACAATCCCCGTTGCCAATGCGGCCGCGCAATTAAATGGCGAACGCTGCGCCACACGAATGCCAACACGCCAACACCGATGATCCCGTAGATAAACGTCACTGCATCACCATTCCCACCGGCGCCGATTCGTTCGTGAATCATAAATAATTCATCAAGCGCCGCAAAAATACTACCCGCGCCAAGTACCAAAAATATTATGCGCGTGAAGCGTTCGTGCACACGCATCGCACCAAACCAAAATAGTGCGCCAGTTAAAATTAATGCCAGCGCCGTTGGGTATTTAATCCACGAAGCTTCTTCGGTTATGGACCACGTGGTGTCGAATGCAGAGACAAAAATTAGCGCGGCAAAAACCGCGCATGCCGCCACGGCGGTACGGCGCGAAAGGAGTGGTCGACTGCGCACCATCCCAAACGCAACATACGTGCCACACACCAACAGCAACGTCCACAACAAATACAGTCGCACCACGACTTCATACGAAAGCGGCCGGCCGGCGAAATGTTCTGCCGCGGCTGCAAGCGGCGCGCCGGTCCATGCGGCGATGGCCAAAAACGCAACCCATACAACTAAAAACTGGGAGAACTTCAAAACAAGGGACAAAAACATGGCAAAA